>JAVBVL010000034.1:0-7057 GCA_031554285.1 Bacteroides sp. | reverse complement strand
ATATTAATTGCTTTCAATCTATCATCTGTCACCAAAAAGAGACAATCATATGACAATTAAATAGTTAGTCGATGATAGATGCATTTTTATCTATCACCCGCATCTATCATCTATCACCTTTTTGCGGCCTTTTATAGTTCTATCCAAGGCTAATGTAAGGCTTGCTTGCGTTTGTTTTGGCGCTCTTGCCGTATGTTTAGCCTTTTTTATAGGGTATTGAAGTGAGCCCACCAGGCAGGGCTGATGGGCCCGCCCGGGTGGGACAATGAGCCCTGCTTGGTGGGACGATGGGCCCTGCCGGGAGGGCTCACTTAATGAAAGGGAAATAAGGACTTAATCACTTGATATAAACGAATAAATAGCCGGTATAAACGTTGCCATGGTGCACTTTAATTGATACACCAGCAGTTGTACTGCTACAAAAAAAGGGCTGCTCGTATAATCACGGGCAGCCCTTCCGTACTTAATATATAAATAAGTTTATTTCTTAGCAGCAGGAGCCGAAGTGTAACGGGCATTCAAGCCGTCAACAATTTCCTTGGTGATATTCAGGCTTTCGTCGCCGTAAAGCAGGTTATCAAAACCTGTGTTGCTGATAATCAGGCTATAACCTTTAGTTTTGTTGTATTCCTTCAGGAAAGCATTGATAGAGTCACGCAACTGCAAGCTGTTCTTTTGGTTTTCAACAGCCAGTTCCGACGACAGTTTGTTTTGCAAAGCCTGCAGGTCTTGTTCCTGTTTCATCAGGGCATTGTATTCCTGCTGAGCTCTTTCCTGTGACAAGAAAGCATTGTTTTCGTATTTAGTCTGGAATTCCTGACGACGTTTGCCCAGGTCGTTAGCCTTTTGGTTCAATGTCATGCGGATGTTTTCTTCTTTCTTCATCATGGCCTCATTCAGGTCTACACAGAAGTTATATTTAGAAAGCAACGTGTCAATTTCAACAAAAGCAATCTTCATATCCGTCAATGCAGCTTTTGCTTCGCCGGTAGCCGCTGCCGTATTAGCATCGCTTTTACCCGCACATTGTGTAAACATAACGATAATAGCAAGAGCTGCCAGCCCGTTCATGAGGTAGTTTAATCTCTTCATAATGTACAAAATATAGTTTTTAATAATTTAATTCATACTATCATTTAAGGTATTTTCCAGTGCATCAATAGAAAAACGAGGTTTGTGTTGTGCCTCACGGTCTTGCGATTGTACACAGCTAATTCCTTTGTCGCGCAACGCTTTACTTCCACTTACATGTCCGTTGGGGAATTTTCCACCCTTTACCAAGAGCATACGTACACCTAACAGGAGCATGCAAATAGCAACAATTAACAATGTTATAAGTAGTGTGTAAAGCATTTCTATTAACTTTGTGGGTGCAAATATATAGTTTTGTGTGGACTAACGTACCTTTTTTTCAATAAAAAAAGAGAAACATCGTTAGAATAGCACCGCAGTTTAACCATATTTAGCAGTAATAGGTTAAACTACAGAAGTATTCACCTTTTAAATAATGAACATGATGGAAAAAGAACAACTTAAGCCGGCCGGCGTATTCAAGTATTTCGAGGAAATATGCCGGGTTCCGCGTCCTTCCAAGAAGGAGGAGAAGATTATTGCGTATCTGAAAGCGTTTGGCGAAAGCCACAAAATAGATACTGTGGTGGATAAAGCAGGTAATGTGCTGATGCGTAAACCTGCCACCAAGGGTAAAGAAAATTTGAAGACAGTGGTACTGCAATCGCACGTAGATATGGTGTGCGAGAAGAACAGCAATGTACAGCACGACTTCCTCACCGACCCTATTGTAACCGTGATTGATGGCGAATGGATGAAAGCCCAAGGTACTACCCTGGGTGCCGACAACGGCATCGGCGTGGCTACCCAACTTGCCATCCTGGCCGACGATACCATTGAGCACGGCCCGCTGGAGTGCTTATTTACAGTTGACGAGGAAACCGGACTCTCAGGCGCTTTTGCCTTGGAAGAGGGATTTATGAATGCCGACATCCTGCTCAACCTCGACTCCGAAGATGAAGGCGAGCTCTTCATTGGATGTGCCGGAGGTATCGACTCGGTAGGTGAGTTTACCTATCAGGAGATAGATGTACCGGCAGGTTACTTCTTCTTCAACGTACAGGTGAAGGGACTGAAGGGCGGTCACTCGGGTGGCGACATTCATCTGGGACGTGGCAATGCCAATAAAATATTGAACCGCTTCCTGAGCCAGTCGGCCCAAAAGTACGACTTGTACCTGTGTGAAATTAATGGTGGTAACCTGCGTAACGCCATTCCGCGCGAAGCCTACGCCGTATGTGCCATCCCCGAAGCGCACAAGCACGACATCCGTGTTGACCTGAATATCTTCGCCAACGAGGTAGAGAACGAACTCTCGGTAGTAGAACCCGACCTGAAACTGATTCTTGAATCGGAGAACCCGCGTGCCAAGGCCATCGATAAAGATACCGTTACCCGTTTGCTGCGTACCCTGTATGCCGCTCCGCACGGTGTATTTGCCATGAGCCAGGATATTCCGGGACTGGTAGAAACATCTACCAACCTGGCATCGGTGAAGATGAAGCCCAACCAGGTTATCCGCATAGAAACCAGCCAACGCAGTTCCATCCTGTCGGCACGTAACGATATGGCGAATACCGTTCGCGCTGCCTTCGTGTTGGGAGGTGCGCAGGTAAGTTCGGGCGATGGGTATCCGGGGTGGAAACCTAATCCCAACTCGCCTATCCTGGAAGTGGCAAAGGCTTCGTACAGGAATCTGTTCGGTGTAGATGCCGAAGTAAAAGCCATCCATGCCGGATTGGAGTGTGGGTTGTTCCTCGACAAATACCCACATCTGGATATGATTTCATTCGGCCCAACCCTGCGCGATGTGCATTCGCCGGACGAACGTATGCTCATCCCAACGGTAGAGAAGTTCTGGCTGCATCTGCTGGATATTCTGGCTAACATTCCGCAAAAGAAATAACTGATGAGGAAGATACACCGTTTGTTTGCCATTCTGAGTATCTTCCTGCTCAGTGCCATAAACCCGGAAAGACTCTTTGCACAAGCGGAGCCTTTCCGGGTTGTGTTTTGGAATGTGGAGAACTTGTTCGATACCCGCCCCGATTCATTGAAGGATGATAAAGAGTTTTTACCGGAGTCTATCCGGCATTGGCATTACGGCAGGTATAAGAAGAAAATGGCTGATGTATCGCGGGTAATCGCTGCCGTGGGCGGGTGGACTCCTCCTGCCCTCGTAGGACTGTGCGAAGTGGAGAACGACAGTGTATTGCACCACCTCACCCGATATTCTCCGCTCAAAGAACTTAGCTATCGTTATGTAATGACCGACTCGCCCGATGAACGCGGTATCGATGTGGCCCTACTCTATCAACGTGACCGCTTCAAGTTACTGCAGCACCGTTCCGTCCGCATCATCCCGCCCACCGCCAGGCACCGCCCCACCCGCGATATTCTGCACGTTAGTGGCTTACTTGCTACCGATGACACATTGGATGTATTGGTATGCCACCTGCCCAGCCGCTCGGGCGGACAACAGGAATCGGAACCTTACCGCTTGCATGTGGCGCAAGTTATCCGCCGGCAGGCCGATAGCCTGATTCAGGTACGTACCCGTCCGCAGGTACTTATCATGGGCGATTTCAATGATTACCCTACGAATAAATCGATTGCTGAGGTATTGGGAGCAGTTGCCCCGCCCGTAAAACCCTCTCCTCTTTCACTATACCACTTACTGGTAAACAAAGAGCCGGGCACCTATAAGTATAGAGGCCAGTGGGGAATACTGGACCATCTGATTGTATCGGGAACATTGCTTGAAGCCTCCGCCCGCATGCACACCGACGAAAGCAAAGCGCACATAGCACGCCTGCCTTTTTTATTGACAGACGATGAGAAACATGGAGGCACCCAACCCTTCCGCACGTATTATGGTATGAAGTACCAAGGCGGATATAGTGACCACCTACCCGTTTATGTTGATTTTACATTGACTGAATAACGAAATATCATCACATAATATCGCCGTATTATCATATAATCCACGCGACTTATATGATAATACGGCGATATTATGTGATGATATTTAATGACTATCCGTTTACTTTCTTGTAATCTTCCAGGAACTTAGCCAGTCCCGAATCGGTAAGCGGATGCACAAGTAGTCCTTTGATAGCGCTTAGCGGACAGGTTGCCACATCGGCTCCCACCTGCAGGCATTCCAGGATGTGCTTGGTATGGCGCACAGAGGCAGCAAGTACCTCGGTTTTGTAATCGTAGTAACGGTAACACTCCACGATAGCGGCTACCAGTTGTACGCCATCCTCACCTATGTCGTCTAACCGTCCGATGAAGGGCGATACGTACGTAGCACCTGCCTTGGCGGCAAGCAACGCCTGCCCTACCGAGAATACGAGCGTGCAGTTGGTACGGATGCCATGGTCGGTAAAATACTTGATAGCGCGGATGCCATCGGCAATACAGGGAACCTTCACCACGATGTGCGGGTTGAGTGCTGCCAGTTCCTTGCCTTCACGAATCATACCTTCGTAATCGGTAGCAATCACTTCGGCGCTTACATCGCCTTTTACCATCTCGCAGATGGTTACGTAGTGCGCATGCTGGGCCTGCGTACCTTTAATACCTTCTTTCGCCATGAGCGAAGGATTGGTGGTTACACCGTCGAGCACTCCGAGGTCATACGCCTCTTTAATTTGAGCCAGGTTGGCTGTGTCGATAAAGAATTTCATGAATAATAGGGTTTTAATAAGTTAGTACCGCCGTTTGGTTATCCGTTCAATCATCGAAGTAAGCTCTTGCTTGCACGTTTCAAAGTCGCCGGCAGATATCAAGGAACCGCCTGAATATACAAATGCCCGGAACACATTGTCGTCGAGAGGGATTTTAAAGAATGCATGCGCATCTCCGTTCATCCATTTATCCAGTGTTTTCTGGTCAACCTGGCTCATGGTGTGATTTAATCCATCCGTTTTCAGATTGGTATACCGGTTTAATTTATCCTGAACCAATTCAAGACTTCCATACGTTTGAGACAAAGCACGCAGAAAATCCTTATTATCGATATACTGCGTCAGCAAGGACGATTTGAGAACCTCGTATGAATCACTTTTTACTGATAAATTATGTATATCGCCAATCACTTTCCGGTACTTCTCCAGTGTATCGAGCGGGATTTCTTCCAACCGTCCGATATGTTGACGAATAAGCCGGTACACTTGCTGCTCAGCGGCCCACTTGTGCTGACTAAATTCTACACTACGTAAATTATCTTCCAATTCTGTCTGAACGAGCTTCATTACCCGGTTCACTTCTCTTTGTTTTGAATTGTCGGAGATGATACCGGTAACCCACAATGTTACAAATACACCTATCATCACGATGGATAACTCCCGCATGTATTTCGTGATTCCCCAAGACTTGATTTTATCGATTTTCTTTCCCATATATGTTTGCATGTTGACTAACTTCGACAAAGATATATTTTTCAGCTTAGTTACTCCGGTTTTATTACAATAATCTCAAAAAATAGTGCCGCCTCACTATCACAGCGAGACGGCACCCATGCTCAAGAAATCAATAATCAATCAAATAAAAATCAAGCTATGGTTATTGCAGGCGACAGGTATACGTCCTGTATGGCTTGCAAGAGTTCTACGCCTTTGTTCATGGGTTTCTGGAAGGCTTTGCGGCCGCTAATCAGTCCCATGCCACCGGCGCGTTTATTAATAACGGCAGTGAGAACGGCTTCACGCAGGTCGGATGTGCCGTGCGACTCGCCTCCGGAGTTAATCAGGCCTACGCGACCCATATAACCGTTCGCCACCTGGTAACGGCAGAGGTCGATGGGATGGTCGGATGACAGTTCGGTGTACATACGTTCGTCTGTTTTGCCGAAGTGGATGGCTTTGAAACCGCCGTTGTTTACCGGTAGTTTCTGCTTCACGATGTCGGCTTTGATGGTTACGCCCAGACGGTCGGCTTGTCCGGTGAGGTCGGCAGCGGCGTGATAGTCGATGCCGTCTTTCTTGAAGTCTTCGTTGCGCAGGTAGCACCACAGGATGGTTACCATACCCAGTTCATGCGCATATTCAAAGGCTTCGGCTATCTCTACCAACTGGCGGCGGCTCTCCTCGGAACCGAAGTAAATGGTGGCTCCTACACCGACAGCTCCCATTTCCCAGGCCGATTTCACGGAACCGAACAGTACCTGGTCGTACGTATTGGGGTATGAGAGGAGTTCGTTGTGATTCAGTTTCACAATGAACGGTATTTTGTGGGCATATTTACGGGCTACCGAGCCCAGTATGCCAAAGGTGGAAGCTACGGCATTACACCCGCCTTCGATGGCAAGCTTCACGATGTTCTCCGGGTCGAAATAGATAGGATTGGGAGCAAACGAGGCTCCGGCTGTATGTTCAATATCCTGGTCGACGGGCAGGATGGATACGTAACCGGTATTCGCCAGTCGTCCGTGTCCCAGGATGCGTTGCAGGTTATTCAGGGTTTGGATGTTACGGTCGGACGATACCCATATTTTGTCAATGGTATCAACTGAGGGGATATGTATCAACGACTTATCAATCGTTTTACACGTATGTTCCAGGTAATAGGCGGATTTATCGCCAAGTAAGTCAACAATCTTGTTATTCATAATCAATTGGTAAAGGGGTTAAGATTTATATTGTCTGTAATGCACAATTACATGCCTTGTAATTCATCATTACATGCCTTCTAATTAGTGATTACAAGGCATGTAATTTCAGTATGCTTTTACTTGGACTTTCCCTGGTTGGCGACGGCCTCCATCATGGCACATATTTCGTCAGGATCGCCCAGGAAATAATCGGCAGTAAGATTCAAGTGGTCGTCAAACTCAAACACGTAGGGCAATGCCGTAGGCAGGTTGAGGTTGACAATATCTTCGTCCGAAATGCCTTTGAGATGCTTGATAATACCACGCAGACTGTTTCCATGCGCTACTACCAGCAGTTCGTTGGCCGTTTTCAGGTTAGGGAAGATAACA
>JAVBVL010000058.1:0-63632 GCA_031554285.1 Bacteroides sp. | reverse complement strand
CAAATTTTAAGGAAATATCTTTATACTCTACTTTATTATGGTGATATTTGCCCGGGTATGAGATAAACATTCATTTATTAACTATAACAACACAAGAAGTATGAAACAAAAATTATTTTTGGCGGGCTTGCTTTTCGTCTTGGCTTCGTGCAACAAGCAAGAATCCATGCAAGAACTCACGGCCCGTGTATTCGCCGTTGCCGAGCAACAGTACCTGGCAATGGACACCCGTCTTACCGACACTACCATGCCTCAAACCATTGCCCCCGACAGTACCTTCAAGTCGTCGAGTATCTATTGGTGGTGCAGCGGCTTCTATCCCGGTTCCCTCTGGTACATTTATGAGTACACGCACAACGATGCCGTGAAACTGCTGGCCGAGAAGAATACCTTGAAACTGGATTCCATCCAGTACATCACCCGCGACCATGATGTGGGCTTCCAGTTGAACTGCAGCTACGGAAACGGCTACCGCCTTACCGGCAACGAAGCCTACCTGAAAGTACTCCAGCAAGGAGCCAGGTCGCTTGCCACCCGTTTTAACCCTGCTACCGGTACTACCCGCAGTTGGGACTTCCTGCGTAAAGACTGGCGCTTCCCTGTTATCGTCGACAACATGATGAACCTGGAATTACTGATGTTTGCTTCTAAAACGTTGGGCGACGATTCATTGTCGTACGTAGCCCGTACCCATGCCAATACCACGATGAAGAACCATTTCCGGGAAGATTATACGTCGTTCCACCTGGTTGACTATGATCCTGTAACCGGCGAAGTGCGCAGCAAAGAAACCGTGCAAGGCTATGCCGATGAATCGGCTTGGGGACGCGGACAGGCCTGGGCTTTGTATGGCTTTACCATGATGTACCGCATGACTGATGATGCAAATTACCTGACACAAGCCGAACACATTGCCGACATGCTCCTTACCCGTCTGCCTGCCGATGGTATTCCTTATTGGGACTTCGACGCTCCTAACGGCGAAGAGTTTCGCGATGCTTCGGCAGGTGCCATTATGGCTTCTGCCTTCATTGAGTTGAGTGGCTTTGTTCCCCAAAAGAAACAGGCTTACATGACCATTGCCGAAAAGCAACTCCGTACGTTGGCTTCGCCGGCTTATTTAGCCGAACCGGGTACTAACTGCGACTTCATTCTGAAACATAGTGTAGGTAATCTTCCTGCTAATGGCGAAGTGGATGTGCCTCTTACTTATGCCGATTACTATTTCCTGGAAGCATTGTTGCGTTATCAGCAGGCTACCAAGTAGCTCTCAAAAGAGTATCAAATGTTATATTTTGCGGTATAGAAAGTTGTTTTTACGCAAAAAATGCAATATTTCCGCAGGATTTGCAACAATTTGTTATATCTTTGCAATGTTAATCAGACTCGAGTGAGATTTAGATAGATAATTAAATTAGTGTTTACAAGAATGGAGGGACGACGTGAGTCGGCCCTCCATTTGTTTTTTTATATGGTTTCGTCTCAGAGAAATCGGGCGATTTATGCACATAATCTGATCGATATGCTTTATCTTTGGCCTGAATATAACTAACTATCTATGTTTTTATGAAAGAAAGAGACCTTATTAAATCGTTTCCCCCATTGGTGCAAACAGAGCTGGAAGAGATTCAGAAGCTGATTCTGAAAGAAATACCGGGAACCTGTATGATTATACTTTACGGCAGTTATGGCCGTGGCGATTATGTGTTTTGGGACGAGAGGGTTGAGTTCGATATACATACCATCTTTCAAAGTGATTTGGATATCATGGTACTCACTTCCAAAGGTGAGCCCTGGAAGCAGGAATCGAAAGCGCAAGACCGGGTAAACAAACGGTATGACAAGAATATGTTACGCCGCCAACAACCCATGGCACAGGTGGTGGTAGAGAATATACACGTTTTGAACAAAGCGTTGGAAGAGAAACGCTATTTTTATACCGATGCCGTGAACGATGGCATCTTATTATACGATAACGGAAAATTTACCCTTAACGAGCCCCGTGAACTCTCTTATCGGGAAATCAAAGAGATTGCGCAGGAAGAGTTTGATGATTATTTTCCGTATGCCAGCGGGCTGTTGGGCTATGGCGGACGGGAAGAGGATGGCTTGTACAAACTGGGAGCTTTCTTGTTTCACCAGGCTGCCGAGCGTTTTTATTACTGCATGACGTTGGTGTTTACCAATTACAAACCCAAATGTCACAGTTTGGAGAAGCTTGCCGGAATGACGAAGAGCTTTACCGGCGAACTGGCGGGAGTTTTCCCGGTGAATACGCCCGAAGAGGTTGTAGCTTACGATTTATTATGCCGGGCATATATCGAATCGAGATACAATCGCTTTTATCAGGTAAACAGAGAACAGTACCAGTATATGCTTACTCATTTACGTGAAATGAAAGACCTGGTATACAAACTCTGCAAAGCGCAACTGGCTTATTACGAAGAGAAAGCCCGCGAAGAAGAGCATATTTCGGGCATGATGGCTGCCGAACGCTCGCAACCTTACGGAGAAGATTCGTAACCCGATAGGAATTTAATAAAAGCACGACCGATATGAAACGTTTTTATTTGTACTTCAAACAAAAGGTCGAAGAAGGTACTTCTTCCCGTCCTTACCGTGTGCTCCTGTTCTGGGGGCTGGGTATTTCGTCTACTTTGTGGTTCTTGATACGGGTGTTGCCCAAGCCAAGCAGGGCTTCGTATCCGTGTATGCAGACGGCGGCTCCGCTCATGTCGGCATTCGTACTTTACCTTTTATCGTTTACAGGTGCTTGGCTCAGCTTCCGTAAATTGGGCGAGAATGTGCGCAAGCACCGATGGGGCTGGGGTATTGCCTGCTTGTTCTCGGCAGTGTTCTGCTCGTTCCTGTTGTTGGTTGAAAATAGCACGGAGGTGCTGGCACGTACCGTGCTTCCCATACCTACGGTGAAGATGGTGCAGGCGCCGTTGACTCCCGTGGGCGATGCTAAAGGGATACACCCCGGCCGGGTGGCTTGGGCGTATGTTCCCGGCGCGGCTACCTGGATAAAAGGCGAAGGACATTGGTACGAGGAGCGTTGGAACAGTCAGCCGGCTGCCGATATGCTGGTACGTACCGCCCTGCTGTCGCTTACCGGTAAACCTGACGAGAAGCAGGCTTGGGAAGCGCTGTTTACCTCGTTTAATAAGGATCGTGACAAAGACAAGGGTTACTCTGCCGGGCAACGCATTGCTATCAAGATAAATATGAACAATACCGCCGGGTATGTAGATAACGAAGAGTTGAACGCTTCGCCCCACGTAACGTTGGCTTTGCTGCAAAGCCTGGTGCAGGAGGGTGGGGTTCCGCAGGAAATGATTACCGTATTCGATGCCAGTCGTTTTATGACCGATGCTCTTTTCCATAAATGTCACGACTTATTGCCCCGTATTATCTACATGGATCACGAAGGAATGCACGGGCGTACCAAAGCCACTTACGTAGCCGATGCCATTCCGTACTCGGAAGATAACGGCAAGTTGGCGCGTGGACTGGCTACCTGTGTGATTGATGCCGATTATGTAATGAACATGGCACTGCTTAAAGGGCACGTGGGACAAGGTGTAACCCTGTGCGGAAAGAATTGGTATGGTGTTACCGATATTGACCCGGACTGGCGGAAAAACTTTCACAATAACTTCGACCAAAGCCGTGACGGCAAACCGAAATACCTTACGTTTGTTGATTACATGGGGCATAAAGACCTGGGTGGAAAAACGATGCTGTACCTTATCGATGGACTGTATGGTTCGAAGGATGTAAACGGAGCGCCTTCGGGTACGTGGCAAATGCCACCGTTTAGCGGCAACTGGCCCTGTTCTCTGTTTGCCTCGCAAGACCCTGTAGCAATTGATGCCGTGGCGGTAGACTTCCTTGCCACGGAGTTTCCCCGGATGGCCGATGTGGATTATTGTGATATGTATCTGGTAGAAGCCGCCATGGCAGACAAACCGTTATCGGGTACGTTCTACGACCCTGAACGCGACGGTACCGGACTGCAAAGCCTCGGGGTAATGGAGCACTGGAACAATCCGGTAGATAAACAGTATAGCCGTAACCTGGGTAAAGATGCCGGGATAGAATTGGTGTATACTGTTCGCAACCTGAAATAAAGGAGCCACGGACAAGGCAGATTTATCATCTGCGTGTCCGTGGCTTTTGTTATTGGCAGTCCAAGTTCGTGATTATTCTTTCAATGCTTCTGCCAGATTAATACCTAAAGCGGCAGCTACTCCTGTACCATATTTTGGGTCGGCTTTGTAGCAATTGCGTACATGGCGCTGCTTGATAAAGAGTTCGGCATCGCCCATAGCACGCGCTGTGTTCTCAAACAAGAGTTGCTGTTCTTCGGCGGGCATCAGGCGGAACAAGTCGCCCGGTTGGCTGTAATAATCGTCGTCGTACTCCCGTTCGTTGTAGTTGTATACGTCACCATGCACCTTCAACGGCGGTTCTTTCTTTTCGGGAGAATCCTGCCACTCGCCAAAGCTGTTGGGCTCGTAACTGCGGACGGCACCGTGATTATCGTCCACGCGCATCTGTCCGTCGCGGTGAAAGGCGTGCATGGGGCAACGCGGTTTGTTTACCGGAATCGAGTAGTGGTTTACTCCCAGGCGGTAGCGTTGAGCATCGCCGTACGAGAAGAGTCGTCCCTGCAACATCTTGTCAGGTGAAAAACCGATGCCTTCCACGATGTTAATTGGGTTAAAGGCCGATTGCTCTATTTCGGCAAAATAATTCTCGGCATTGCGGTTGAGTTCCAGGATACCTACATCCTGCAATGGGAATTCCTTGTGCGGCCACACCTTGGTAAGGTCGAAAGGGTTGATGCGGTAGTTATCGGCCTGTTCCTCGGTCATGAGTTGTATTTGAAACTTCCATTTCGGGAAATCGCCCTTTTCAATACTGTCGAACAAGTCGCGCTGGAACGATTCGCGGTCTTTAGCTATAATGGTTTCGGCTTCCTGGTCGGTGAGGCACTTGATGCCCTGCATTGTTTTCAAGTGGAATTTCACCCAGATGCGTTGGTTTTGAGCATTAAGGAAGCTGTATGTGTGACTGCCGTAACCGTTCATGTGACGGTAGGAATAAGGAATACCCCGCGGGCTCATGGTAATGGTTACCTGATGCAGTGCTTCGGGTAGCAGTGTCCAGAAATCCCAGTTGTTACTGGAGCTGCGCAGATTGGTCTTTGGATCGCGCTTCACGGCGTGGTTCAAGTCGGGAAACTTTAACGGGTCGCGCAGGAAGAATACGGGAGTGTTGTTACCCACCAGGTCCCAGTTACCCTCATCGGTATAGAACTTCATGGCAAATCCGCGTATGTCGCGTTCGGCATCGGCAGCACCGCGTTCACCGGCTACGGTAGAGAAGCGCACAAAGCATTCTGTCTGTTTGCCTACTTTGGCAAAGATAGAAGCGCGGGTGTAGCGCGTAATATCGTGGGTAACGGTAAAGGTTCCGTAAGCTCCTGAACCTTTGGCATGCATGCGCCGTTCAGGAATTACTTCGCGGTCAAAGTGGGCTAACTTTTCAATCAGCCAGGGGTCTTGCATTACAATCGGGCCGCGTTGCCCGGCAGTTTGGGAGTTTTGGTTGTCGGCTATCGGACGACCATTAGCAGCGGTAAGTTTGTTTTTCTCCATATGTATCGGATTAGTTTTATGAAACGAAAACGCTTCGTCTGAACATATAACACATGAAGGATGCAGAATGTTTTGTAAAATAAAAGTCCGGTTCATTCTTTTGTGAAAAGTATGAACCGGACTTTTATTAGTGAGTATAATCTTTGACTGTTTACTTGGTGTACCAGTCCTGATACTTCTCAAAGCCCGAATTTACCCAGTCGTTAAAACCGGGATAGGTGTTGTCTATGGAAAGCTTTTCTGTCGGGATTGTAAAACTTTCAACTCCGGACAAATGGATACCCCATGGATATTTAGAACCTACTTTGCCTACATAATAGATGCCTTGTCCCGGAATCGAGCGGTCGTCTTTGGTGAAAAAATATTCCGAATCGGCTTCTGTGGTAGGAGCATACATCGGCAAGTGAACCTCGATACCTGCACTGGGCGTAATATAAGGATTATACGGGGCCGCCAGCTTTTGGAAATCAGTTTGGCTAATAGCATTTTTATTGAACTCAGTAACGATGTTATACTCGTAGTTTTGTCCGGTTATATAGGCGCTGATAACGCCCAATACATCGGGGCAAACATCCACTATGTAACCATTACCGTCAATGCGGTAGTTGGCGCTAACTCCGTTGATTGTGATGCTGCTTACTGCTGCCGGTGCTATGTTGTACTTGATAGAGAACTTGTTACGGTAAGAGGCGCCCGAATGAATGAGTGCAAATACATCTTCTGTCTTTGTAACATAGGTAGCATTCGATTCAAAGGCGTAAGTCGTATTTGAATTGTATTTTACCACCACATCGTTCAAGTCATAATCGCCTGCGGCAGGCCAGTTGTCTTCGAAAGCCAGGATTCCTTTGCGCTTTTCTGTCTGGGTAACTATCTCGTTTCCTTTATCATCGATGATAACAGGAGGAACGATGGCTGTAGCCGGATTGGATTGTATCAGGAACACCATGTCGTTGAAATCCCTGTCGCTGGATGTCTTTATCTGGTCTTCAAAAGCAAAACATACGTAATCTGTACTTTCATGTCTGATGGAATAGTAGGCAGTATGAGGTTTCTTTGCTTCTTCTACCTCACATGTGTTCCAATCCCAATGCGAATAGAGTTTATGTTGCGCATTTTTATTCCATGTTTGATTATCTTTGTTGTAGGCACCTACCCACAAGAACCATACGATGGTTGTACCTTCCGGAAACTCGTTCACTAATTCTTTCTTGCTTTTATCGTAGTATTTCAGACGGAACTTATCGCCACGCACAATATTGGTTTGATCTGCTTCGTTTTTAAAGAATGAGTTGTCCGACAAGCTGGCAAACGGGAACACAACAATCAGTTTCTCGTCCAAATCAGTTAAGCTTTTTCCTGCAAGTTCCGATTTTGGACCATCATAGCAAAAGTATCCTAACGTGTTGGTCATAGAACATCCGGTGAGCATCGGTGAAAGCCACAGTTCGGCTTTCTCCTTAACTTCCATTGTAGCTTCCTGTATGTATCTGTCCGGTACGGTCTGTCCTTTGTATCCTTCCGGGAATGCACTCTTTATAGCCGATAGAACTGTTGCCGGGATGTTGGCGTTTCCCTCCGAGGCAGGAGTGAATTTACTATCTATCTCAGGGACAAAGTCTCCCGCTTCTACATCTATCTTATCAGCAGCGGTGGTGCGGGTATCGGCCTTGGTGTTATTGGATGTCAAAGCAATGGGCTGAAAGTCGGCTGTTCCGTTTTCTATTTTAGCATACAATAGTTTGGGGGCAAACAAGTCGGATGAGAATGCATAGAGCTCTTTCACATATCCGGGAATCTGCTTGGACATGCGGAAATCTCCCGATTCTACAATCCCGGCTGCAATCGGCTCAATATCAGTGCGAAGAACAATGAATCCATTGTCGGCTGTCTCGATTGGGTTTTCTGTATACACCTCAAAACCGGCAGCATATCCTATTGGGATAGCATACTGCATAACAAATCGTACTTCTTGAGTAGTGGCAAATGTAGCAGAAGAAGGTGTTTCATTCTTCTCTGCATCGTAAAGGTTTTTCTCCATGCAAGAGGATATAAACATGGATATAAAGACCAATGTGGCGATAATTAATTTGTGTTCTCTGAGTCTCATAAATTAGTGTCTTTTGTTTGTCGATAGAATATATTATTTCCTTTATTCAACGGCAACAAAGGTAATGCACATTTATGAATTTGTTGCATAAATTGCAGATTATTTTCTTGGAAACTTGTATTTTTTATCTTTTCAAACTTGTAATTTGTGAATGTAAGGTGTTTGTGTCGTGACGGCAGGTTGTAAAGTAAAAATGTTTTGGTTGCTGGTTAGAAGGAATACCGTAGTTTAACTGCAAATTCATTGCGATAGGTTACCTTGCTAACGAGTGGATAGACAAACTCAACTGCCAGGATAAAGTTAGGCAGAATGGAGCACCCTGCTTCCACATCGATGGGGATGTCAAGGGTTTTAGTGTTAAAGTCGTATGTCCACGTGGCGTAGTATCCAAAGTATCCCCAGGAGAACCACCAGTCGATGTTAGGAATGAACCCCAACATGTTGGTGCGTGTTACCCCTCCTTCCTTGGCCAACGAGGTGCGGTACTCGGCACTCAGAACCATGCTGCCTGTTACTTTCTTGGCAGTACCCCGGAACCAAAGGAGTCCGCTGCCGGGGCGCAGATCCCACTTGCCGGATCCCAACGAATTGTCGGTAGCGGTGTTTGCCACCAGTTCCAGACCGTTTACCCAGTATAACTTGTCGTGCAGGTGGTGGGCATACACAGCACGGAAGTTAATGTCTGACAAGCCAAACACATGTTTGCCCGATATGTTACTATCGGCCAACGGAACTTCTACGCGAAAATGCCAGTCTTTCCAAAAAGTGGAGAAAGCGCGTAGTACATACGAGTTCAGGTAAGTGCCATCCTTGTAGTTCGTTCGATCAAAACGAGGCTGCACATAGTGCATTCGGGCAAAAGGGTAAGGAAATGATTCCACGGAACGACTTTGGGTGCGCTGCACGTTTTCTCTGTCTTTGGAGTACAGATTAGTACACATTAATCCCAAACAGATGAGCAATAATAAACGAATCTTTTTCATAAAAAATATTAGGTATAGGTGAATAACTAAGTGCAATCACTGCATATAGTATTATAATAACAATAATAATCGGAGTAAAGTTTGGTAAGTTTCGCCCGTTTGTTTTATTTTTGCATGAATATTGGTTGTAGCACCTCATTTTTTACTACCTTTACCCAATTTTTAAAAAAAACATCAAAGAGTTATGGCAAAGTTCTTAGAAGAAGTATCCAGAACGTTTAGCGAGTATCTATTAATTCCGGGACTGACTACCAAGGCATGTGTTCCCAATTTAGTCAACCTGCGTACCCCGGTGGTGAAATTCAAAAAAGGCGAAGAGTCTTCCATCAACATCAACATCCCCTTTGTGTCGGCCATCATGCAGTCTGTTTCAGATGATGGCATGGCAATTGCTTTGGCACGCAACGGCGGAGTGTCGTTTATCTTCGGTTCGCAAAGCATCGAATCGCAGGCCGACATGGTGCGGAAAGTAAAGAACTACAAGTCGGGCTTCGTAGTGAGCCGTGCCAACCTGACTCCCGAGCATACCTTGGCGGATATCATCGCGTTGAAGGCACAAACGGGATTCTCTACCTTCGGCATTACCGAAGACGGAACCTCGCATGGCAAACTGTTGGGCATTGTTACCGGACGCGATTACCGCTCTACCCGTGACGATCATGCCCGTAAAATCAGTGAATTCATGACTCCATTCTCCCGCCTTATCTACGGTAAGCACGGCATCTCGCTTAAAGAAGCCAACGACCTGATTTGGGACAACAAGCTCAATGCGCTGCCTATTATCGACGAAGACCAACACCTCTGCCACTTCGTGTTCCGTAAAGATTACGAGAGCCACAAGGAACATCCGTTGGAAATACATGATGCCAACAAACGCCTCATTGTAGGTGCAGGTATCAACTCACGCGATTATACCGAACGTGTTCCCGCTTTGCTCGAAGCAGGCGTAGATGTACTGTGTATCGACTCATCCGACGGTTTCTCAGAGTGGCAGAAGGAAACCCTTGAATATATTAAAGCTACTTATGGCGAACAGGTAAAGGTGGGAGCCGGTAACGTGGTAGACCGCGACGGGTTTATGTACCTTGCCGAAGCCGGTGCCGACTTTATTAAAGTAGGTGTAGGCGGTGGTTCTATCTGTATTACCCGCGAACAAAAAGGTATTGGCCGCGGACAGGCTACTGCACTTATTGAAGTGGCTGCCGCACGCGACGAGTACTTTGAGAAGACCGGTGTGTACATTCCTATCTGTTCGGACGGCGGTATTGTACAAGATTACCACATGGTACTGGCCATGGCTATGGGTGCCGACTTCCTGATGATGGGCCGCTACTTTGCCCGTTTCGACGAGAGTCCTACCCGCAAGCTGCTTGTAGGTGGTAATTATGTGAAAGAGTACTGGGGCGAAGGTTCTAACCGTGCACGTAACTGGCAACGTTATGATATGGGTGGCAGCGAAACGCTGAAATTCGAAGAAGGAGTGGACAGCTTTGTGCCCTACGCGGGTAAGTTGAAAGACAATATTGAAATTACCCTGGGTAAAATCAAATCGACCATGTGCAGCTGCGGTGTTACCGACTTGAAGCAACTGAAAGCCAACGCCAAGATTACCCTGGTATCGGCTACCAGTATCGTAGAAGGTGGCGCGCACGATGTGATTGTGAAGGACGCGCGTTAATAACGCGTTATACGATAAAGAAAGAAGGCTACTTTTCTGCGGGAAGGTAGCCTTTGTTGTATCAACTGCGGAGTGACTTCCGTGTTTTCATCGCTTTGAGTACGTTCCTGCGTACACATTGTATGGAGGGTACGGACGATTCGGCGCAGAGGTCGAGGTGCAAACGGAGTTCTACCAGTAAGTCGGGCTCCAGCAGGCATAGCTCGTAGGCCAGCTTCATGCAGAGCGATTTGATGCCCGGCGGTTCGTCTTTGGAAAGCATGTGCCCGAAGCAGAAATCCAGGAAATCCACCCGTGGCGGGTATGCCAACGGTTGGCGGTACAGCAGGGTGAGCAGTAATCTTCGGATACCTGTGTGCGTGCATGCCAGTGTGGCATCTATCAGTTCCTGTTGCCTGGGATGTAGCCACTCACTCTCTTGCTGTGAGAAATGTGTAAATACCCACGCCGCCTGCCAGGCAATGGTAGGGTTGGCATGGTGCAACAGGGCGTACAGTTCTTCCTTCAGGCTGTTGTTGCCTTGTGTATAGGAGGTAATCTCAAGTATATCCTCTATACCTACGCGTTGCGATAGTTTTTCTTGTAGATTCATAGTTCCTTGTAATGCCTGCAGCTCTTAAAAAACATGTAGCATCTTTTTTATCCAATATTGGCTAATTCAATCTCAAAAATAAGAGTGGAGTTTTTGGGAATACCTTTGGTTCCCCGGCTGCCATATCCTACTTCTGATGGGAGGTAGATTTTCCACTTGTCGCCCACTTTCATTTTGGGTAGGGCAATTTGCCAACCTACAATCAACTCGTTCAGGCGGAATACGTCGGGGTATCCCTGCCCTGTGTTACTATCGAATACTTTGCCGTTAATCAGCGAACCTTTGTAGTACACTGCCACAATGCTGCGGGGAGTGGGGGAGGCACCTTTACCTGATTTCAATACCTGGTACAGTACACCTCGTCCCAAGGCATGTACTCCGGGGGCTTGACTCATGGTGGTGAGGAATGCTTCGTTTTGCTCTTTATATGCTTGATTTTTATCCATAGTGCGAAGATAATAAAAAGGCAATGATTACTTCTATCTAATAGTTGATTATATTTGGTTATTATACATGGAAGTGTTTTTGCCTTTCATCCCCTTCAGATGTTCAAGTTGTTGTTATATAGTTGTTTATAATGAACTCTAGACCTTCATAGAGGGCTCATCTACCTTCATTGACAACGACCTTTTTGCAAACCTCATAGTATCTATAATGCCCTAAGTTACTAAGCTTTTGCTGTTCCACAGCTGTGGAATATTGAATACTACACATGGAGGGGGCTGTAATGCCGATGAATAAGATATTACAGAACAAAGTGATGGGGCTGAATCTCCGAAACATTTTCCAGATCTATATTAGGAGTATTATCAAGAAAAGAGGTCGACCGTAGTCGACCTCTCTCAGTTGGGTATAGGTTTCTTACTAATATAGTGACATATTTACAAGGTCTGATTTATTGCTTGGTATAGTAATTGTACCAGTCGGTGTATGCTTTACCTGCTGCCTCTACCCAAAGTTTGTATTGCGGATAGTTGCTGTCGATACGCTTGGTTTCGGCAGCGGGTGTAAAGCCTTTCCTGGCAATGTTCATGGCAAACGGATATTCGCCTGCCTTGCCTTGGCTGAACGATACATAGTTCTTTTGGTACTCGTTTAACCCTTGCTGGTTGGCATTAGCCGAAGCTTTCTTCTTGGTAAGATGCACCTCACGGTTGGTATTTACTACGGTAATAAACGGGTTGAAGTCGCTCCAGGCAAGGTTGTCTTTCTTTTTGCCCGCTACCTCGCCGGTGAGGGTGCCTTTGAAGGTTTGTCCCAGGGACGACTTGTGGTTCTTAAATATCTCGATGGGGGTGTTTACATAGTTGTCTATCATCAGCGAGAAGTTGCTGATATAGTCGGCACCATCGTGTACGGGAGTAAATTCATAATCGATGCGGGTAAGCAGGTTGTTTTGGTCGAAATGCTTTGTCCAGGTATATTCAATGATTACATCGTTCATGTCATAGTCGCCCTCATACGGGTACAAGTCCTCGAAAAGCAGGGTACCCTCCATGCTTTCAGAAAAATCCTGCTGCAATTCAGGTATCTCTTCGGTGTCTAAAGCAGGACTGGTTGAGATGAGGAACAGAAAGTCGTTGAAGTCGAAGTCGCACTTCTCCTGTAAGGTTTCGGTGAGGGCTATATCTTCAAAGCCGAAGATAATCTTACCGCTTGCCGAGTCTTTGAAACGAACCGCCTGCTTGTTGTTATGTTGCCAACTATTGGTTTTGAATTTAGTACCCCCATTCTGGTGTGAGTTACACCACCAGTCGGTAAACATAGGCTCATAGACATCGGCCCAGCTCGATACGATAAAGAATCCGATGGAGTATCCTTTGGGGAATGCGGTGCCTGTGTCACTGTTGCCATCTTCGCCGTAGAACAGGATGTCGGCGTTGAAGTTTGTTTTACAGCCGCTGTTGATGTATCCGTTTCCGTTGTCGCCAAAGCCTTTGGTTAAAAGGAACTTGTTCTTTTTGAACCGGTTGATGATAAGTTCGTAGTCGCCATAACCTTTAGCCTCATTGTAGAAATAGTTCTGGCTACCCGGACGTGCCAGTTCCTGATTGGCAACCTGGTTGCTGTTATATCCCGTGGGATAATAGTAATAGTATATCTGCGATGTGGTGCTTGCGCCCGAAGAGATGAACGTGAACATGATTTCTGTACCATCTGTTACTACTCTGAGGTTGATATTATCCACATCTTCCAGTTGTTTCGTGTTGTTGCGGGCTTCGGGCAGACGGTCCATAAACTCTTTCTTCAGGCGTTCGCACAATCCTTCTTCCACTTCCAGGGCGCGGGTTTCGGAGCGGTTTTGGGCGGCATTAAACGTGATGCCTCCGGTAGAAACTTTGGCGGGAATGCAAATGCCGTAAGCGCAAGCGTACACCGTTTTACCCACATATTCACCTGCCAGGGTTATCTCACCGGTGTATTGTCCGTTCTTGTCGGTATAAGCCGCATAAAGTATGGGCGAATTACTGTTCACCTCCGGATTTTCGGCGTAAATGTGTATCAGGGCTTGCCGGCCAACGGACATCTGTACCGGGCAGTTAACGGTAGTGCTGAAATCGAAACTAAGTTCGATGTCGCGTCCTACTTGTTCTGCGTCGTACAAATCTTTACTCAGGCAACTGCTGCCTAAAAGGATAATAAGCGTGCTACATGCACATAAAAAAAGGTTACGTCTCATAATACATTATTTATTAGTTTACTATTTTCTAATAAGATGTAATTGAGAGGTAATCAATTAAGAGGTAATTGCGCGGCAAAGGTATGTAATAAATTTAAACACGCAACAAGAAGTGCAACTTTTTTTAATAAAAAATACAATAAGCGGGGCGGGTGAATGTTTTTATCCGCTTTCTGTGAGGACATTGATACAAATTCGCTAACTTTACTGCATTAAAATTGATTTCTTGAATATGGATACAGCGTATTTAGATAGTTTTGAAACCAGGTTGCAGGATGAACTATTGCATTTATGTACATCGTACAATATGTTAGAAGGCACATTTCTTGCTACCGATGACATCGACAACCGGTGGGATGCATTGGCGCCCGAATACATGGCCGATGCGGTAGGACAGATTGCCGAATACCCTACCGTTTCGGTGGCTTGGGCGGCCTACCTGGGCTTGGCCATTGCTTTTGGATGGGATACAAATTGGGAAGCTTTTTCACAAGCCGCGTACACATTCTTTTACGGTGAGCAGGGTTTTGACGATATGGATGAGCACATTGTAAGAGACTTGTTAGGCATCTCTTTGGATAGTGATGAGGCCCGTGACCTGGAGGCCATGATACGCCGGGCTGCGCAGATGGCAGTGGCTTTTATCAAAGGCGAACAGGTGGAGCCGCAGAGCCCGATGGCATTCTATATCTTTGCGCGTGCCGTGAAGGTAATGTACCGCATGGGCGCTGCCATCGAACTGAAGCGGTTGGGGTATAAATTTGAAAAAGTGAATCTGGGCGATTGTTGACGCCTGCCCGTTAGTCTGTTTATTCCTACGGAACACGAAGTTGCCAGAAAGCCACGGCCGAAGCGGCGGCTACATTGAGCGAATCGACGCCGTGCGACATAGGAATGCGAACCACATAGTCAGCGTCGGCGATGGTTTCGGGCGAGAGGCCGTCGCCCTCGGTACCCATGATGATAGCCAGCTTGGGTTCTGCCATCAATATCGGATTATCAATCGGGATGGAATTGTCCGTGAGCGCCATAGCAGCCGTGCGGAATCCCCATTGACCGAGTTGGCTGATGGAACCTTCCATCCAGGTCCAGGGTACAAGGAACACCGACCCCATGGATACTCTGACTGCCCGGCGGTTTAACGGATCACAGGTAGAAGGAGTAAGCAGTACGGCATCTATACCCAAAGCTGCTGCCGAACGGAAGATGGCTCCGATATTGGTCGTGTCTACAACACCGTCTATCACCACGATACGCCGGGCATTCCGGCAAACTTCTTCTATGCTTCGTGGCTCAGGGCGGCGCATGGCGCATAGAACACCGCGGGTAAGGGTATAGCCGGTTAGTGCGGCGAGTATGTCCCGCTGGCCTGTATAAACGGGAATATCGCCGCAACGTTCAATGATGGCGGCCGCATCGCCGGTAATGTGTTTCTGTTCACACAACAGGGCAAGGGGTGCATATCCGGCATCTAATGCCACCTGTATAACCTTAGGGCTTTCGGCAATAAAGATACCTTTGGCAGAATCGATGTGATTGCGCAACTGGGCCTCGGTGAGCGTACTGAATACCTCCACTCCGGGGTGCGATAAGGATGATATTTCTATGACAGGCATCTCACAGATTTATTTATTTCTGTTTCGCAATTACCTCGCCGGCCCATTTCACCGCATTGGAAGCGTCGTCGTTGCACAGTCTGCCTTCATGCCAATGAACGTCGGCGTATTGTTTCTTCAGTTCATTTACACTGTTCTCTATGGAACTGCTGCCCGATGTGGCAAACGGTATAACGGTTTTCCCTTTCAGTTTGTAGCTCTCGATGAACGTGTTGACAATACGCGGACACTGATTCCACCAAATGGGATAGCCGAGGAATATCACGTCATACTTCTCCACCTTTGCATTCTTATCTGCCAACGCAGGGCGCGAAGCGGCATCGCCCATCTCTTTGCTGCTGCGGCTCTGTTTGTCGCGCCAGTCCAGGTCGGCAGACGAATAGGCCGTTTGCGGCTGGATGCGGTACAAGGTGGCGTTGGTTGCCTGGGCGATGTTTTTTGCCACAGTTTCGGTATTGCCCGTGCAGGAAAAATAGGTTACTAATACTTTTTTCTCCTGGGCGTGTGCCAATGTCACCGACAGGGCACATGCAATGATTAAAATAAGTCTTTTCATGGCTATTAATTTTATTCCGTAAAACTACGAAAAAAAAACATATCATTCTCCTTTCGTCAGTTTGGTATATTCTTCATCACTCACGGCTTCCAGCCATTCGTTGCTTGCGTTTTCGCCCGGCACTTCAACGGCCAGGTGGGCAAACCAACTGTCGGCCGTTGCTCCGTGCCAATGCTTTACGCCCTGCGGTATGTTGACTATATAGCCGGGATTTAGTAACTGTGCGGGCTTGCCCCATTCCTGGTACCATCCTTCGCCGGCTATACAGACCAGAATCTGTCCTCCACCTTTGGCCGCATGGTGTATGTGCCAGTTGTTGCGGCAACGGGGTTCGAAAGTTACATTGTGAATACCCACCTGTTCTGCGGATAGCGGTGCGAGGTAGCTCTGTCCGATGAAATACCTGGCGTAGGCATCGTTAGGCTGTCCGATGGGGAACAGCATTTCTCGCTCAAAGGCAGCCTTTGCATCCTGAGCATCTGTATTCTCTTCCCAAACTTCTTTTGCCAGGCGGAAGGCTGCCCATGCTTTCGGCCACCCGGTATAGAAACCGATGTGTGTCAGTATTTCGGCAATTTCCGTGCGGGTAACACCATTGCTTTTTGCCGACTGAAGATGAAACTTCAGCGACGTGTCGGTAATGCCCATGCTGACAAGGGATGTTACGGTAATCATACTGCGGTCACGCAAGCTGAGTTTATCGGTGTGGCTCCATACCTCGCCGAAAAGGACATCGTCGTTCAACTCGGCAAACTTGGGTGCAAAGTCGCCCAGTTGCTCTCTTCCGGCTGTTTGTTTCACCTTTGACTGTGCCATAATTGTAGTTGAAAGGGTTGTTATAAATAATGTGTAAACTAAAAATCTTTTCATATCAGTACAGTTGCCAGGACTGCGATTACAATAACATTTATTTTTCTTGTTTGTTGTTCAGATTGTTCTTAAAAAAAGGATTCCAGTTTGTTGAACGGGATTACATCCATGCGGTCGTACAAAGGATGATACTTTTCTTTTTCGTGCGAAAGTTCAGGTGCTTTGCGCTTAGATATGCACCAGTTCGACCAATATACCGGTAGCCGTATGTCATGCTGATGCGTTATGCCGACCTGTTGTTGCTTTATGCCGAAGCGATGGTAGAATCCGTTCCGGGCAACGACCCGAAAGCGTTGAAAGCTCTGAACGATGTACGTGCCTGTAAGGGTGTAAAAATGCCGCTCAAGACAACATTGACCCGCGAGATAGTGCGCAATGAACGTCGTGTAGAGCTGGCTTACGAAGGTATTCGTTATTATGACATCAAGCGTTGGGACATTGCCAAGAATGTAATTCCTGCCAAAGACCCGAACCCAATGGTATTTCCGAAAATCGCGTGTCTGTGGGACGGTAACTTGTGGCCTATTCCACAAAATGTGATGAATATTATGATTCCGGTTGGATGGGAAAATAGCAAACCCTATTAGTACACGAATTATAACAGAGCTTGTTCTATATCCGTGGTTATTTCACCTGTTATTTCACCACAATGAAGTGTAAACGTCATCAAATTCTATTGTGTTCTAAATGCTACCTATTCAAGAACTTCGTCATTGCTTTTATTTTGCCTATGATCTCTTTCTTCATTTCATTATCAGCGTTGGAAGCCTCTATCATTGAGATGATACTGTCTATTTTTGTTAGTGTTTGACTGTTCTCAATATAGACTTTATCGCTTTCGTTTTTATTTACAATCTGTAGTGAAGCATCATTGAGCTCTATGATTGTTGGTAATAAACGTAGCAACTTAAGAGCCTTATCCATTTCCAATATCGCATTTGAGTCGATTAATTGATGAAATATAGAAATAATATTATCCTCTTCCTTGTATCTGTAATGAATAGAGTATTCTCGCTTCTTATAGTCATTAAAGTCCCTATATTCACGTAATTTATTTAGCTCATCCTCTATAGTTGTTAATTTGTTAATAGTAGTGGACTCCGTGGAATTATGCAGTATGCTATAAATATATTTTTTCCAAAATGAATTTGATTCCTGAGCACTTGTAAAACCGTATATTTTCTTGAATCCTTCATAAAGGACTATCCTAATCCGCCTAAGATTCATTTGTTTTTCAAAATAGTATTCAGACTTTAAGTATGCTTTCATAGCACAAGCTAAATCTAAATAGATAAAATGCAGGTGCAGTCCCGGATATATGGACTCAATAATAGGTTTAAATTTTTTCGTGAAGTCATCATTTAGACTTAATTTGTTTGCGACAAGTTTGGGTTTATTGCATGACTGAATTAGTCCATCTAACCGGCCTCCAAAGTTTATTATTGTATCATTGAGCATTACAGATAGTTTATCATTCTTGTCCTGAAACGAATTAATAATTTCTCTTATTGATAGGTCATATATCTGTTGTGATTTCGAAAGGGCTGATGATGTATTCGTGTTTCTTCTAAAATAATTACTCGTCAATAATGACAACGATTCTAATATAGCTAAAAAGGCACTTGCTCTTTTTACCTCCTCATCTTCACTGAGTTTTACAATATCGTCATATACAGAAATCGGATTCTTGTCGTAATGCACAGAGAGATTTCGAGAATTAATATCTTCGGATTGAAAGTAGCTCCTTTTAAACTCATTAGCACAAGTGGTTACATTGAGTATGTCGTTGTTCAATTCTTTATCATCTGCCAGCGTTGCGATATCTCTAAATTTGAGCCATATGGCATTTGCGTCATCGTCTTTCTTGCCGAAAAAATAATTGAACCCCTCACATGTAATAACATTAATATATTTTAGATTGCATCGCTTTTCAGTAGTTGAAACAGATCTAAAGTCAGCTCTTAAAAAAGTTGATAAATCCATATTAATAACCATTGACGCAATGTTAATCTTTATCAGTTCGCGATATAGATCCAATTGTTCAGTTTGAGATTCATTATGTGCTTCAAGTTCTAGCTGCTCATATGAGCTAACAAATGAACATAGCATTGGCGTGAACATAGAGAAGTTCTTGCCCATATTAGTGTATAATAAATTTATTGATTCTATTGAAGCTGTTTTTTGACTCATGAGTTATTTTTGTTAACGAATAGGTGGAACTTAGCAAGTACTACGATTAAACACAAAATGAATATAGATCAGCACTATTTTCGATTGGAGTTGGCTATCGGGTGTTTTTTAGGACAAAACTACCCAATAGTCAGCCCATTAATACGTTAATCCAAATTGCCACAACGGAATAACATTCAGATACCCGCTTTCGATATCATCTCTAACTACATATCCGTTCTCAACCTCTTTAATCTGCTTCTGTCCTTTATTCTTGCCCCCGACTTCAAATGTTTTATCATCCATTAAGAAATCGGAAACAGGAGATGCAAATACGTCATACTTAACCCGCATTTGGTTTAAGAAGAAGGTTTCACGGATATTTCCGATATTGGAAGTGTCATCAGCAAGGCTATAGATCAAGTTAGTATTATCCAAATACACTTTGTCAACCTTGCCTAATCCGCGAATACCTCCGGTATTATCTCTTAACTGAGCAATCATACCCGCCTCTTCAATATACAGGCAATAGTCCGAAATATTGTTGCGGCTGGCCGACAACATGTCGGCTATTTTAGTCATATTAGGTTTGAACGGTGCACTTTTAGCTATAATAGCAAGCAACTGCTTTAGCTTTCTGCCTGTCGCCACATTCATATCGGCATACATCGGAATATCGTTTTCCAACGTTTGATTTATGATCTGCCCCAATCGCAATTCAAAATCTTCTTCCAATGCGAACGGATAATACCCCTTTTTCAAATACTCAGAGAAAAGCGGTAACGGATGCTTCAAATCAGGCAATTCGACTTTATGCAGCAATATATCTTCCAATGAATAGGTTTTTGCCGATATATTGTGAAATAACCGTAAGTACTCCCTGAATGACAAGCCCTGCATATTGTAGATCACGGCTCTACGGCTTAGATCGGAAGCTCCTTTCTTGAT
The DNA here is from genome assembly GCA_031554285.1 of Bacteroides sp. GTDB lineage: Bacteria > Bacteroidota > Bacteroidia > Bacteroidales > Bacteroidaceae > Bacteroides. The sequence continues at coordinate 43,764 of JAVBVL010000058.1, read as the reverse complement.
ATCAAGCACCGAAGAGCCCGTGAAAACTACATTCAGGTCTTTATGATAATCGTAAATGAGCTTTAGTTCCTTTGCCCAGTCCTTATATTTATGGATTTCGTCAATGAACAGATATTTACCACCTCGTTTCACAAAAGCATCGGCTAAATCTGCGAATCGATTATCAACGAAATAGAAGTCTTCTGCTGTCACATAGAGCGTTTCAGCAGGATTCAGGTTTTGCTTGATATGTTGAAGAACCAATGTCGTTTTTCCGACACCTCGCGGGCCGATAATCCCTATCATCCTGCTTTTCCAATTTATCTCATCATACATATATCGGAAAAACGATGTGTCAGCCTCTTTTATCAGCTTATTGGAATATTCGAATAACTTGTCCATATTATCACGTTTTTTGCAAAGATAGTAATTTTTGCACTATTAAAGTGCGTTTTCGTTTATTTCTCACACTATTACAGTGCGGTGGTGTGAGTTGCATATTTCCGTTGTCATATGATACCAATTATCAACGACCACTATCGCTAATACACACAAAAAGAAAGGCGCTCATAATGAACGCCTTAATAATCAATTGTAATCTATGCTAATTGTTGGAAATCACCCCTTACTTGCCGATGCAAAAGTTCTTAAAGATATTCTCCAACACCATATCATTGGTAACCTCCCCGGCAATATCATTCAAGTAAAAGATACACTCCCGTATATCCTGAGATAAGAAATCGCCGGAGATGTTTATATCCAACCCTTGTTGCACGCGCTCAATAGCCTCCAGTGCATGAGTCAACGCTTCGTGGTGGCGCACATTAGTTACAATCACATCATTCTGCGTAACAGTAGGCAGATGGGCGGCTTCTACCAACATGGCTTGCAGCTCTTCCGTATGCATGCGTTGCTTGGCAGAGATGAATACATGATTCACTTTATCGTCGGATAATGAAGCCAAAAGCGAACTCACTGAAGATTCTTGTTCAGCAGTAATCAGGTCTGCTTTGTTGAAAACCAGGATAAGATGCTTGTCCTCGCAGCGAGGGATGATTTTTTCTGCCAGCAACTGTATCTGAGCAGAAGCTTCCGAAGCATCAATCATCCAAAGCACTATCTCGGCCTGATCTAACTTTTGGAAGGTGCGCTCAATACCCAGACTCTCGATGGTATCGCTGGTTTCGCGGATACCGGCGGTGTCGATAAAGCGGAAGGTGATGCCGCCTATGTTTACCGTATCTTCAATCACATCACGGGTAGTACCGTGTATATCACTCACAATGGCTTTCTCTTCGTTGAGCAGTACATTGAGCAAGGTCGATTTGCCTGCATTGGTTTCGCCCACAATAGCCACGGGTACACCGTTTTTTATGGCATTACCTACATTGAACGATTGCACCAAACGGGAGATAACCCGTTCAATCTCATCCGCCAATGCGCGCAGATGGCTACGGTTGGCAAACTCCACATCTTCTTCGCTGAAATCAAGTTCCAGCTCAATCATGGAGGTGAAGTATAGCAATTTCCCGCGTAACTCCGATAGTTCCCGGCTGAATCCACCCCGCATCTGGCTCATAGCCAACCGGTGCGTAGCGGCCGACGAAGAAGCAATCAAGTCGGCTACAGCTTCCGCCTGACTCAAATCCATCTTACCATTCAGGAACGCCCGTTGCGTGTACTCGCCCGGTTGCGCCAGGCGGCAACCGTTGCCGATGAGCAACTGCATTACCCGTTGCAGGATATATGCCGAACCGTGGCAAGTAATCTCCGTGCTATCTTCACCCGTATACGAGTGCGGGTTGCGGAACAAGCTCACCAACACCTCGTCTACCACCTCTTCACCATCCATGATACGTCCAAAAGTGAGCGTGTACGGTTGGCGTTCCGACAGCGGTTGCCCCCCGGTGGGTGTAAAGATACGTTGGGTAACGGCAATGGCATCGGGACCCGAAACACGGATGGTTCCGATGGCTCCACCCTGGGCGGTGGCAATGGCGCAAATAGTGTCTTGATTCATTCTTCAGGAGTGTTATAATGGGGCAAAAGTACGCCGTTTTTTTTAATTGTACTATGAATTGATAAAATAATACAAGATACATTGGGGTAACTTGGTTACCTTTGTCGCAATCAAAATTAAATCTGATAATATGCGAAAACAACTTCTAACACTGCTCGTTATGGCCGCTTTCCTTTGGGCATGCGCTCCCCGCCAGGCTGCCACTTCCTCATTTATACAAGTACAAGATGGCAAGCTGATGCGCGGCGGTTCTCCCTATCAATATGTAGGTGCCAACTTCTGGTACGGTGCTATCCTGGCTTCACAAGGCGAAGGAGGTAACCGTGAACGTCTGCATCAGGAACTTGACTTCCTGAAAAGCATCGGGGTAGATAACTTGCGTATCCTCGTTGGCTCTGATGGCGACCGCGGCATTACTGCTAAGGTAGAACCTACCCTGCAAACGGCCCCCGGTGTGTATAACGACACCATCCTCGACGGGCTCGATTACCTGATGGTAGAGCTTGCTAAACGCGACATGGTAGCCGTACTTTACCTCAACAACTCCTGGGAATGGAGCGGCGGATATTCCATGTACCTGCAATGGTCGGGGCATGGCAAAGCCCCCGTTCCGGCCGAAGACGGTTGGCCCGCTTATATGGCTTATGTAAAACAATTTGTTCAATCGGATAGCGCGAAGGCTTTGTTTGCCAATTATGTGCAGGATATGGTGACGCGTGTCAATAGGTATTCAAAGATAAAGTACGCCGACGATCCCACGATTATGTCGTGGCAGATAGGCAACGAGCCCCGCGCTTTCTCCGATGAAAACAAACCTGCCTTTGCCGCCTGGATAGCCCAGGTTGCCGCACAACTGAAGTCGTTGGACGGCAATCACCTCGTGTCGACGGGTAGTGAAGGCAAGCACGGTTGCGAGCAGGATATGGACTTGTTCGAGCAGATTCATGCCGATGCCAACGTAGACTATATGAACATACACATCTGGCCCTATAACTGGAGTTGGGTGTCGAAAGACAGTCTGCAGGAGAAACTCGACGTTGCCAAAGCTAACACCCGCCAATACATTGACAACCACCTGGCCATTGCCCGCAAGCATAACAAGCCTGTGGTGTTAGAAGAGTTCGGTTTCCCGCGCGACGGCTTCCAGTTTGCCAAGACATCCAGTACCCGTGCACGCGACAGCTATTACTCATACGTATTCAACCTCATTGCCGATGAAGAAGCAACAGGCGGTTACCTGGCCGGATGTAACTTCTGGGCATGGGGTGGTTTTGCCAACCCGTCTACCGAGCACATCTACTGGCAAAAGGGCGACGACTATACCGGTGACCCTGCGCAGGAAGAACAAGGGTTGAACTCCATTTTTGCCACCGACACTACCATCGATATTATCCGTGCGGCCAACGAAGTGTTGCGCAGTAAGTAACTTAACACAGCGATGAAACGGCCCATCTTCCTTACAATTGCTATGCTCGGGGTGCTTTTAGCGGCCTGTTCGGGTCATTGTAAGGAAGATGCTGTTTCATGTACCCCCGTAGGCAAGCACGGCAAGCTGGCTGTGCAAGGAACCTTCCTTGTCGACGAGAAAGGCGATACGGTAGTGCTCAGGGGAGTAAGTTACGGATGGCACAACTGGCACGCCAAGTATTACAATGCCGGTACCGTGCGTACGTTGGCGGGCGACTGGAACTGTACCGTACTGCGTGCTGCCATGGGTGTAGAACCCACGAACGCCTACCTGCAACAACCCGACCGTGCCGTGCAATGCGTTACAACTGTTGCCGATGCCGCCATTGAACAAGGCATTTATGTCATCATCGACTGGCACAGCCATCGCATACACCTGCCCGAAGCCAAAGCGTTCTTTACCCAAATGGCTACCCGCTACAAAGGCGTCCCCAATGTAATCTATGAGATTTTCAACGAGCCCATTGACGATTCGTGGACCGAAGTAAAAGCGTATTCCGAAGAGGTAATACGTACCATCCGTTCCATTGAGCCCGATGCCCTGATATTGGTAGGCACCCCGCATTGGGATCAGGATATTCATCTGGCCGCCGATAATCCCATACAAGGGCATAAGAACATTGCCTACACCCTGCACTTCTACGCTGCCACCCACAAGGACGAACTGCGCACGCGTGCCGATTATGCCTTGAGCAAAGGCTTGCCCCTGTTTGTGTCCGAGTGTGCCGCTACCGAAGCTACCGGCAATGGCGAACTCAACGTAGACGAGTGGGTAGCCTGGGTAAACTGGATGGAAGCGCACCGGATTAGCTGGGTAACCTGGTCGGTTAACGATAAAGACGAGAGCAGTGCCATGATTCTGAAAGGCGTGTCGCCCGAAGGTCGTTGGAAAGACCGTGACCTCAAGGAGTGGGGCCGTATGATTCGCACCGAATTAAAAGGCTCGATATAATAAGATTACTTCCACATTCTAATCATTACATCGTATCATTCTTATTTTTTATACCTTGAATTTTAGCTTATCACAGCTGTGATAAGGCCTTATCATATATGTGATAAAGCCTTATCATTACTGTGATAATATCTTATCATTGCTGTGAAAAGCTAAGTTTTACTTGATGGTAGTGTAGTAACAAGGGCATCTTACATGTAATTCAGGCTAACAAATCGCTGAAAAGAGGCCGTAGTATTATTGTCGGATAAAAAAGTATCGTGAAAATAAGCCTGTTACCCGTAACTTTGCAACGTAGAAATCATTAAACAATCCCATGAAAAAGAAAACATTGATAGTGGCCGTGGCCGCTTTATTGCTGTCGGGCTTCTCGCACGTACAGGCACAGAAATTTGAAGGATTAGCCGACACTCCGCCCATGGGCTGGAACAGTTGGAACAAGTTTGCTTGCGATATTAACGAAGACATCATCCGCGGTATTGCCGACCAACTGGTAGAAACCGGACTGCGCGATGCCGGTTACATCTACCTCAACCTGGACGATTGCTGGCACGGCCAGCGCGATAGCCTGGGCTTTATCCAGGCCGACCCGGTGAAGTTTCCCTCGGGCATCCGCGCCCTGGCCGATTATGTACACTCCAAAGGGTTGAAGCTGGGTATCTACTCCGATGCCGGACGGCAAACCTGCGGCGGTCGCCCCGGTAGCTTCGGTCACGAATACCAGGATGCCCTGCAATACGCCCGTTGGGGAATAGATTACCTGAAATACGACTGGTGCGACTCGGAAGATATCAACCCCGTAGGCGCTTACAACCTGATGCGCGACGCCCTGCGTGCTGCCGGACGTCCCATCTACTTCAGTATGTGCGAGTGGGGAACTGCCAAACCTTGGGAATGGGCTGCCGAGACTGCGCACTCCTGGCGTACCACAGGCGACATCTTCAACTGCTTCGACTGCATCGACCAGCATCCAGGCTTTGCAGCCTATGGCGTACTTCAGATTCTTGACATGCAGGAAGGTCTGCGCAAGTATGCCGGTCCCGGACATTGGAACGACCCCGATATGCTTGAAGTAGGTAATGGACAAACCGTGAACGAAGACCGCGCTCACTTCTCCATGTGGTGCATGCTCGCCGCTCCGCTTATCCTGGGTAACGACCTACGCAACATGACGCAAGATACCAAAGACATTATCTTGAACAAGGAAGTAATTGCCATTAACCAGGACAAGCTGGGTGTGCAAGGACTTAAACTCTCCACCGAAGACGGATTGGAGTTTTGGTTTAAACCGTTAACCGATGGCGACTGGGCTTTCTGCATCCTGAACCGTACCACCGAAGTGAAGAACTACACCATCGACTGGCAGAAGTTTAACTTTACCGACGAGGAAGTATCCAAACGTTCAACCAATTTCGATAGCACGGTGTACAACATCCGCAATTTATGGACGAAAGACGCCAAGAAAAAGTCAGAAGGAACCACTAAGAAGACAAAACAGGTAACCATTCCCGGACACGATGTGGTGCTGTACCGTTTGTCTGCAGTTGCAGGGAAATAACCAAAAGCAGGGTAAGAATAGTGCTATTTAAAGATAAAATTGTATTTGTCAGTTGAATGGCAACCATTTACCTTTGTTTTTTGTAAGATACACCTCTTATGTAAAGTCAGTTTACGTATATTTGCGGGAAAGGCTGCTTTACAAGGCATGTAATTGCATATTACAAGCAGTGTAATGCACATTTACAAGGCATGTAATTATCAACAACAAGTAATCTAATTTGTCATGAAAAAAATTCTCATAGCAATGACAGCAGGAGCCATGTTAGCAGCCTGTTCGGGTGAAAAGAAGGAAATGTACAAAGACCCTTCGGCAGCCGTAGCAGACAGAGTAGAAGATTTGCTGAGCCGGATGACCATCGAAGAAAAGGTGGGTCAGATGAATCAGTTTGTAGGTATTGAGCACATCAAGGCCAACAGTGCCGTGATGACGGCCGAAGAGTTGAAAACCAACACTGCCAATGCCTTCTATCCGGGCGTTACCGCCGAGGATGTACAGCACTGGACGGAACAGGGGCTTATCGGTTCGTTCCTGCACGTGCTTACCATCGAAGAAGCCAATCACCTGCAATCACTCGCCATGAAGAGCCGCTTGCAGATTCCCATCATCTTCGGTATCGATGCCATTCACGGCAATGCCAATGCGCCCGATAATACGGTGTATCCTACCAATATCAACCTGGCTTGCTCGTTCGACACGCTGATGGCGTACCGCATTGCCCGCGAAACAGCCAGGGAGATGCGTGCCATGAATATGCATTGGACGTTTAACCCCAACATTGAAGTACTGCGCGACCAACGCTGGGGGCGGGTAGGAGAGACCTACGGTGAAGACCCGTACCTGGTTACGCAGCTCGGCGTACAATCGGTAAAAGGCTATCAAGGTAACCTCAATAGTAAAGAAGATGTGCTGGCTTGTATCAAGCACTTTGTAGGAGGTAGCGAACCCATTAACGGTACCAACGGTTCACCCGCCGACCTGTCGGAACGTACCATCCGTGAGGTGTTCTTCCCACCTTTTGAAGCAGGCGTGAAAGCCGGAGCCATGTCGCTCATGACTGCACACAACGAACTAAACGGCATACCCTGTCACAGCAACGAATGGCTTATGACCGATGTATTGCGCGGCGAATGGAAGTTTCCCGGATTCGTGGTGAGCGACTGGATGGACATTGAACACATTCACGACCTGCACGCCACGGCCGAGAATATCAAAGAAGCCTTCTACCAATCCATCATGGCAGGTATGGACATGCACATGCACGGCATCTACTGGAATGAAATGGTAGTGGAGCTGGTGAAAGAAGGACGTATCCCCGAATCGCGCATCGATGAATCGGTACGCCGCATTCTGGATATCAAGTTCCGCCTGGGCTTGTTTGAACAACCTTATGCCGATGCAGAGCAAACCATGAAGGTTCGCCTCTGTGACGAGCACCGCCATACAGCCCTCGAAGCTGCCCGCAACGGTATTGTACTGTTGAAGAACGACGGCGTGCTTCCGCTTGCCACTTCCAAGTACAAAAAGATACTGGTAACCGGTATCAATGCCGACGACCAAAATATCCTGGGCGACTGGAGTGCTCCCGAGAAAGACGAAAATGTATCGACCATCCTCAAAGGCCTGCACCAGGTAGCACCCGACGTAGCATTCGACTTTGTTGACCAGGGTTGGGACCCGCGTAACATGGACCCCAAGAAGGTAGCCGAAGCCGCTGCACGTGCTAAGAGTGCCGACCTCAACATCGTAGTAGCCGGCGAATACATGATGCGCTTCCGTTGGGCCGACCGTACCGACGGTGAAGATACCGACCGTTCCGACCTCGACCTCGTTGGTTTGCAAAACGAACTCATCGAACGGGTAGCAGCATCGGGCAAACCCACTATCCTTATCCTTGTTAACGGTCGTCCGTTAGGAGTAGAGTGGGCCGACCAACACCTGCCTGCCATCATCGAAGCATGGGCTCCCGGTATGTACGGCGGTCAGGCAGTAGCCGAGATACTGTTCGGACAGGTAAACCCGTCGGCCAAGCTGGCAGTTACCATTCCGCGCAGCGTAGGTCAGTTGCAGATGATTTACAACCACAAGCCCTCACAATACTTCCATCCGTATGCCGTGAAACCCAGTACACCGTTGTATCCCTTCGGTCACGGGTTGTCGTACACAACCTACAAGTACAGTGACTTGAAGTTGGCTCAAACCGAAATAGCCAAAGACGGTTCAGTAGATGTAAGCGTAACCGTAAGCAATACCGGCAGCATGGACGGGGTAGAGATTGTACAACTGTACATCCGCGACAAGTTCAGTCAGGTAACACGTCCGGTAAAAGAGTTGAAAGACTTTGCCCGCGTACCGTTGAAGGCAGGTGAGAGTAAGGTGGTGAACTTCCGCATTACACCCGATAAGTTGGGATTCTTAGATAAGAAGATGAAGTGGATGGTAGAACCGGGCGAGTTTATTGTCATGGTAGGTGCATCCTCAACAGATGAGGCTTTGCTCAAGGAGAGCTTTTGGGTAAAGTAATAACAAGTAAATAGTAATTTGATTATGAACATACTGAAACAATTTGGCGCAGGCATTCTGCTTGTAGCAGGGCTTGCCTCATGTGCAAATCAACCGGTTAAAAACGAGAAACAAGCATTGCTAGATAACCTGAAAAATATGTCCCAACAAGGAATCATGTTCGGCCATCACGACGACCCGGTGTACGGTGTTGGCGAAGGCGCACAAGGCTGGGAAGGCGATGCCGGACGCAGCGATGTGAAGAGCGTATGCGGCGATTATCCCGCCGTGATGTCGTTTGACCTGGGACATCTGGAACTGGGTCATGATAAGAACCTCGACAAGGTTCCCTTTGAACGTATCCGTGAAGAGATACTTGCACAGTATGCCCGCGGTGGCATGGTATCACTCAGCTGGCACTTGGATAACCCCGTTACCGGAGGCGACTCCTGGGATGTAACCGACACTACGGTGGTAGCATCGGTACTGCCCGGTGGCGTTAATCACGAGAAGTTCCTGGGTTGGGTCGATAAGGTAGCTGCCTTTACCAACTCACTCACTACCCCCGAAGGTACTAAGATACCCATCCTGTTCCGTCCCTGGCACGAACACACAGGGAGCTGGTTTTGGTGGGGACAGAAGTTGTGCACTACCAACCAGTACAAGGGCCTTTGGCGCATGACGTACAACCGCCTCAACGAGTGTGGCGCCGATAACCTGCTGTATGCTTACTCGCCGGGTACCGAACCCAACGACAGCACCGAGTACCTGGAACGCTATCCGGGCGACGATATTATCGACCTCATTGGCTTCGATACCTACCAGTTTGACCGTGATAGGTTCCTGGCAGGTCTTGATAAATCACTTACCATTCTAACCGAAGTAGCTAAGGCCCACGACAAGGTAATGGCTATTACCGAAGCCGGATACGAAGGTATCCCCGACCCGCAGTGGTGGACAAAGACCCTGTGGCCTGCCATCGAGAAGTATCCGCTCTGCTACGTGCTTGTATGGCGTAATGCCCGCGAACGTACTACCCATTACTACGCCCCGTACCCCGGGCAAGCATCGGCTGCCGACTTTGTAGAGTTCTACAACCTGCCGCGCACCCTGTTTGCCAACGATATGAAAAACCTGTACGGCGAGGCCCACTAAAAAGACATCACCATCTAATTAACATTATGAAATCGTACTCTAATCAACTAATCGACCTCTTTGCTTCGCACGAAGCATTGATTACCCGCGCCAATGAACCCGTGAAGGGCGGCAACGGCGTTGTTACACGCTATCAACATCCGGTAGTCACAGCCGCTCATACCCCTGTTTTCTGGCGCTATGACCTGGACGAAAACACCAATCCGTACCTGATGGAGCGCATCGGCATGAACGCCGCTATGAACTCAGGCGCCATTAAATGGAACGGAAAGTATGTACTGATGGTACGCGTGGAGGGAGGCGACCGCAAGTCGTTCTTCGCCGTAGCCGAGAGCCCCAACGGGGTGGATAACTTCCGCTTCTGGGATTACCCGGTTACCATGCCCGAGGACCTGATTCCCGCCACCAACATCTACGACATGCGCCTTACCGCGCACGAAGACGGATGGGTGTACGGCATCTTCTGTGCCGAACGTCACGACCCGGCAGCTCCTGTGGGCGACCTCTCATCGGCTACCGCCACGGCAGCCATTGCCCGTACCAAAGACCTGATTAACTGGGAACGTTTGCCCGACCTGAAAACCAAGAGCCAGCAACGCAACGTAGTGCTTCATCCGGAGTTTGTGGGGGGTAAATACGCCTTGTACACCCGTCCGCAAGACGGCTTTATCGATGCCGGAAGCGGTGGCGGTATAGGCTGGGCATTGGTTGACGATATGACTTGCGCTGAGGTAAAAGAAGAACGCATCATCGACTCCCGTTACTACCACACCATCAAGGAAGTGAAGAACGGCGAAGGTCCGCATCCCATCAAAACTCCTCAAGGCTGGTTGCACCTGGCGCACGGTGTACGCGGTTGCGCTTCCGGATTGCGCTACGTACTCTACATGTACATGACTTCCCTCGAAGACCCCACGAAGCTGATTGCCTCACCCGCCGGTTACTTTATGGCTCCCGAGGGCGAAGAACGCATTGGCGACGTATCGAACGTGCTCTTTACCAATGGCTGGATTGCCGATGACGATGGAAAGGTGTTTATATACTACGCTTCGTCGGATACCCGCATGCATGTAGCCACCAGTACCATCGATAAGTTGGTAGATTATTGCCTGCATACGCCTGAAGACGGTCTGCGTTCCGGCGCTTCGGTTGAAACACTGAAGAAGCAGATTGATAAGAATCTAGCTATCCTGAAAGAGAAGTCTTGCCTGTTGAAAGCAGCTTGCAAATAAAAACACACTACCATGATTAAACTCAAAGAAAAAATAGGTTACGGCTTTGGCGACATGGCCTCGTCCATGTTTTGGAAACTCTTCGGCTCATACCTGATGATTTTCTACACCGATGTGTTCGGACTACCTGCCGCCATTGTAGGTACCATGTTCCTCATTACCCGTATTTGGGACTCGGCTTTCGACCCTATTGTGGGTATAGTGGCCGACCGTACCCATTCGCGTTGGGGCAAGTTCCGTCCGTACCTGTTGTTTCTGGCGGTGCCGTTTGCTTTAATTGGTATCCTTACCTTCTTTACGCCCGACCTGGGACTAACAGGTAAACTGGTATATGCCTACGTTACCTATTCGCTCATGATGATGGTGTACTCTGCCATCAACGTGCCGTATGCCTCGTTGCTCGGTGTAATGAGTCCCGACCCGAAAGAGCGTAACACCCTCTCTACATACCGCATGATGTTTGCCTACATCGGTAGTTTTGTGGCCCTGCTGCTCTTCATGCCGATGGTCAACTATTTCAGTACCGGACATAGCGAACAGTATGGTTGGACCATGAGCGTGGTAGTAATTGCCGTGATGTGCGCCGCCTTGTTCTATGGTTGCTTTGCACTGACCCGCGAACGGGTAAAGCCCATCAAGGAAACACAGAGCAAGCTGAAAGACGACCTCAAAGACCTGCTGCACAACAAACCCTGGTGGATTTTGCTGGGTGCCGGTGTGGCTGCCCTGCTCTTTAACTCCATCCGTGACGGAGCTACGGTGTATTACTTCAAGTACTATGTGGTCGAAGAAGCGTATGCCAACGTATCCTTGTTCGGTGTATCGTTTGTGCTGAGCGGATTGTACCTTGCCGTAGGTCAGGCAGCCAATATTGTAGGCGTAATCCTTGCCGCTCCGGTAAGTAACCGCATCGGCAAGAAAGCCACATACATGGGAGCCATGTGTATTGCTACCGTATTCAGCATTATATTCTATTGGTTTGATAAGAGCGACCTCACGTTGATATTCACTTTCCAGGTACTTATCAGTATTTGTGCAGGTAGCATCTTCCCGTTACTATGGTCTATGTATGCCGACTGTGCCGATTACTCCGAACTGAAAACGGGCAACCGTGCCACCGGACTCATCTTCTCTTCCTCATCCATGAGTCAGAAGTTTGGCTGGGCTATTGGTAGCGCCATTACCGGTTGGCTGTTGGCATACTTCGGATTCCAGGCCAATGCCGTACAGAGCGAAGAGGCCATTCACGGCATCAAGATGTTCCTCAGTATTCTGCCTGCAATAGGTACCGTATTGAGTGTATTGTTTATCAGCTTGTACCCGCTTTCTGAGAAGAAGATGAAAGAGATAACCACTGAACTGGAACAGAAGAGAAAATGAAAAATCGTTTAAAACAAGAAGTGCAGGAGGTGCTTATCACCAACATTTTGCCCTACTGGATAAACCGCATGCAGGATACTGTACACGGTGGCTTTTACGGACGTATCGACGGACACGACCTGTTGGTGCCCGAAGCCGAGAAAGGAGCTGTGCTCAATGCCCGTCTGTTGTGGACGTATGCTTCGGCTTACCGTTTGTTACGCCGGGACGAGTACCTGGCAATGGCTACCCGTGCCAAACGTACGCTTATCGACTCATTCTACGATGCCGAATACGGAGGTATCTACTGGTCGCTCGATGCTACCGGTAAACCGCTCGATACCAAGAAGCAGATATACGCCCTGGGTTTTGCCATCTACGGACTGAGTGAATTCCACCGTGCCACGGGCGATGCCGAAGCACTGGAATATGCCATCCGCCTCTTTAACGACATTGAACAGCATAGCTTCGATGCCGAAAAGAATGGTTACTGCGAAGCCCTTACCCGCACCTGGGGCGAGATAGCCGACATGCGCCTGAGCGATAAAGATGCCAACGAACGCAAAACGATGAATACCCACCTGCACATCCTGGAGCCCTATACCAACCTGTACCGGGTGTGGAAGGACGAACGGTTGAAGCATCAGTTGCATAACCTTATCCATCTGTTTATTGAACGAATTCTGGACAAAGAAACCGGACACTTGAACCTCTTCTTTGACGACGATTGGCAGAGCAAAGCGCATATCATCTCCTACGGACACGATATTGAAGCCTCCTGGCTCTTGCACGAAGCTGCCCGCGAACTGGGCGACGCTATCTTGCTCACTCAAATAGAACCTTGGGTAAAGAAGATAGCCCAAGCAGCCACCGAAGGATTTACTCCCGAAGGCGGTATGATATACGAGCGCAATTTGGATAACGGTCACCTGGATGCCGACCGCCACTGGTGGGTACAAGCCGAGTCGGTAGTAGGTTATTACAATCTTTACCGCTTCTTTGATGACGAAGCCGCCCTGCAAAAAGCTGTTGCTTGTTGGGATTTTATCAAACAACATCTGGTTGACCGTGAGCACGGCGAATGGCACTGGAGCCTGCGTGCCGATGGAACCGTGAACCGTACCGATGATAAAGCCGGGTTCTGGAAATGTCCCTACCATAACGGACGTATGTGCATGGAAATCATGGAGTAACGTTTATTTGCTCTTCTATAGAATAAGAAGAAAAGCACGCTATTACGACTGGGTAAAACCGGTTGCAATAGCGTGCTTTTTTATTATCATATAATATCGCCGTATTATCACATAATCCCGTCGTTTTATATGATAATCCGGCGATATTATATGATAATATTTTGAGGGTATCTCATCCGCCTCTTAAATGTTGTGAATGTAAAAAAACTGCAACATAAAATTGTAATATGCAATTATTGTCCTATTTTTGCTTCTCAAACATAATTATGTCCCTTTATATACAACTATGACCAAGCACGACGATGTTGAATTTATGCAAGAGCTTCTATCTGCCGCTCAGGTGGGCTGGTGGAAAGCCGACTGGAATACCTGTGCCTATGAGTGCTCTGACTATCTGAAAGAATTATTGGGCATGGAGAAGGAATGCATTCTTAGCTTTGCCGACTATCAGAATCTTATACATGAAGAATACCGTGACTTTATCCTCCGCGACGTAGGTCCTACCGTTCATTTAAACCAATTAGACCAGATATACCCCATCCGTAACTTTGCCGGTGAAGAGATGTGGGTACGCAGTCGTGTGCTTCGTATCGACAAGAAAGAAGACGGCAACTACCTGCTAAGCGGAATGACACAGAAGGTAGAGAACCCCGATATTGAACTGCTGGTAGGTGAGGTTCGGCGAATCAAAGAACAGGTAGCCTTGCAAAAGTCGATGTCGGACTCGCTCACGGGGTTCCTGCACAATAACAACCCGCTGCAAGGAGTTAATTATATATTGAACGAACTATTACGTGTATTCAAGGGGCAACGTGCTTATGTGTTTGAGTACGACGAAACATACCACTATCAAACCTGCATTTACGAAACCACAACTGGCGATACACAGCCCGAGAAGGAAAACTGGCAACAGCTCCCGATAGAAATGTGCCATCAGATGAATATGAAGCTGATGGAAGGTTCCACCTATAGCGTGAACTCTACTTCGGATCCCGCTCCCGGATTAGAAGCCGACTGTGAGATTCTGCGTGCCTATGGGGTAAAGGCCATATTGACCGTACCTTTGAAACTGAATGGAAGGGTATGGGGTTATGCGGGGGTAAACCTCACGAAGTTGAATAAAATATGGTCGGCCGGGGATGCCATTTGGATGGAGTCGGTAGGAAACATGTTCTCAGTATGCCTGCAACTGATAAACACCCGGGAGGCTGCCATGCGTGAGCGTGCTTTTGTATCTGAACTATACCGCTACATGCCGTTGGGATATGTACGGCTCAATATGATATACGATGAGTTTGGAAGTGTAGTCGATTTCGAAGTGGTGGACTACAATGACTTGTACGGCACACTCTCAGGGCGTAAGATAGATATGTTCCTGAATAAAAGGATCGGCGAAATAGAACCCGACATCCTGCCGAAAATAGGTTGCATACTGGAAGATTTGGGTCAGGACGACAACTACAAAGATGTACATGTACACATGGAGGCATCAGGATTAGACTGCCGTTGCGTAGCCTTTTCTCCCAAACCCGGCGAGGTAGTGGTGTTGGTATTGGATACCACTGAGATAGAACGTGCCCGGCAAGCGTTGGATAGCAGTGAAAGACTATTCCAAAACATCTTTGCCAACATACCCGTAGGGGTCGAGATATACGATAAAGACGGATACCTGATTGACCTGAACACCCATGATATGGAGATGTTCGGTATTCAGCGTGAAGATATATTGGGGCATAACATCTTTGATAATCCCCATGTGAGCGACGAAACCAAAGATAAGTTACGCGCCTATGAAACGGTAGACGTTCAACTTGATTACCGGTTTGACACAGCTTCCCGTTTCTGCCCCACCGATATGTCGGGGGCACTTAACCTTACCACCAAAGTTCGTAACCTGTACACCAGGAATGGGGAGTTCAACGGTTGGATAATGCTTAACATTGACCATACCGAGCAAAGACATGCCACCAAGCAGATACAGGAATTTGAAAATATGTTCCAGATTGTGTCCGATTATGCGAAGGTAGGATATGCCAAACTGAACTTCATGGCCCGTGAAGGATATGCCGTAAAGCAGTGGTATAAGAACATGGGCGAGGAAGAGGGAACACCGCTCTCCGAAGTGGTGGGCGTATACAGCAAGATACATCCCGAGGACCGCGTAGAGTTCCTGGACTTCTATAACCAGGCATTAACGGGCAGGGTGAACTCTTTCCGCAAGGAGGTACGTGTGCTACAGCCCGGCACCACCGACAAGTGGAATTGGGTACGTGTGCATGTGGTGGTTACCGAGCTGGATACCAACCATAACGTTATGGAGATTATCGGTATTAACTTTGATATTACCGAACTCAAAGAAATACAAGCCAAACTCATTGAATCCAAAGAACAAGCCGAGGAGGCCGATCGCTTGAAGAGTGCCTTCCTTGCCAACATGAGCCACGAAATACGTACCCCGTTGAATGCCATTGTAGGCTTTTCGAGCATGTTGGTAGAGGCCGAGGAGATGGACGAACGGTTGGAGTACATCCGCATCGTGGAAGAGAATAACGGTTTGTTGCTACAACTCATCTCGGACATTCTCGACCTGTCGAAGATTGAGGCCGGCACATTCGACTTTACTTCGGGGCCCATTAACGTAAACGAGATGTGCGAAGACATTGTACGCGCCTTGCAGATTAAAGTACCCGATAGCGTACGGTTGTACTTTGAAGTAGGGCAGGCCGACTGCCGTATTGTGAGCGACCGCAACCGTCTGCACCAGGTAATATCCAACTTCGTGAACAACTCCGTGAAGTTTACCTCCGAGGGTTTTATCCGGGTAACATATCAGGTAGACGGGCACCGCATTAAATTCTCCGTAACCGATACGGGAATAGGCATAGCGGCCGATAAGGCTCCGCAAGTATTTGAGCGCTTTGTGAAACTCAATAGCTTTGTGAACGGAACAGGACTGGGATTGCCCATCTGTAAAAGCATTGTGGAGCAACTGGGAGGCACTATCGGAGTAGATACCGAATTGGGAAAAGGTTCCTGCTTCTGGTTTACTATTCCTGTGGTGTGGGATAAGGATTAAAGAAAGAAACGTTTTAAAGAAAAGGCTGATGGAGAACGTAAAGCAAAAAGATTACGATTATTTGCGTAAGATGTCTTTCATGGCGCAAATTGGATGGTGGGAGGCCGATTTCCTCACCAAACGGTATGAACTGTCTGATACTGTAAGCCAGCTCTTGGGACTTGAGGAGAATTCTATCGGCTTTTATGAGTTCGGTGAAATGATCCGGGAAGACTACCGGGCGAATATTACCGTGGAGTTTGGTTCTATTCCTCAATTGAAAAAGTACAACCAGGTATTTCCTATCATAACCCGCAAGGGAGAGGAGGTATGGATTGACAGCCGGATGGCCGGGAAAGAAATTATAGAAGGACGTGCCCTGGTAGTAAGTGGCTTTATCCAACGGGTGAATCATCCCGAATGGAAAGATACCGACTATCTGCAACTCAATAACCAGGTGACCCTGCGCACTTCCATCTCCCATTCTTTGTCACAAATAATGCAGGAAGATAGTATCGATTCCGGTATTCCTGCTATTCTCAATGCCATATTACGTTTGTTCCGGGGCGACCGCGCCTATGTATTTGAGTATGCCGATGATTTTACAACACAGTCGTGCACGTATGAGGTAGTGGCCGAAGGAGTAACTCCGGAGATAGAGATACTCCGGAACCTTCCGTTTGATCATAACCAGTGGTGGACTTCACAAATACTTAGCGGTAAAACTATCCTGATAAATTCGTTGGACGATTTATCCGAAGAAGATGCCGCTCCCCGGGAGTTTCTGGCGATGCAAGATATCAAATCGTTGTTGGTAGTACCCTTGCTCATCGATAACCAAATCAAAGGATATCTTGGGGTGGATGTTACCAGGGAACAACGTACCTGGAGCAATGACGACTATCAATGGATTTCTATATTAGCCAATCTCGTGAGCATTTGCCTCACGCTGCATCACACCAAAAGAGTAGTTGAAGATGACCGTACTTTCCTAAGCAACCTGTTTAGATACATGCCGTTGGCATACATCCGCTTTAGCCAGCTATGCAACGACGAAGGCGAAATTGTGAATTACCGGGTAAGCGATGTGAACGACAGGTATACCCAATTGGTAGGACGCCCCTTAGAAACACTATTGGGTAAAATAGCCACGGATATAGCACCGGGACTGTTTGAGTTGGTGCACAAGCGCGTGGAAAGATTAGAAGAAACGCAACATCTACGTATCGACCTTAGTTTTGAACGTACCGGTAAGCACAGCCGCGCCATTATATACAAACCCACCGATAACGAAGTGATGGCACTATTCCTGGATACTACGGAAACCATACAGGCGTACAAGTCGCTTGATAGCAGCGAGAAACGACTGCGGAATATCTTTTCGAATATCCCGGCGGGAATCGAGTTTTATGACAAGGATGGTTCCCTGACCGACTTGAATGAGAAAGCTCTTGAAATGTTCGATATAAAACGGGAAGACGCCATCGGAGTGAATCTGTTCAATAATCCCAATATACCCGTATCTGTCCGCGAACAGATACGTAAGGAAAACACCGTGGACTTCCGCATGAGTTACCGGATGGATATAGCCAGGCAATATTGTCAGCTTAATGCAGAGGGTGTATTGGAACTGTTTGTCAAGTCGCGTAAGATATTTGATAAAGACGGAAATCTGGAAGGGTATGTGTTTATCCTTATCGACCGTACCGAACAGGAGAATGCCATGAATAAGATACAGGACTTTGATAACCTGTTTCTGATGGCATCTAAACATGCCAAGCTGGGATACATCAAGATAAACTATTGCACCAAAGAAGGAAACGCCATCCGGCAATGGTACGAGAATATGGGCGAGAAAGAATCGACCCCATTATCTGAGATTATCGGCATATATCCTCAAATGCACCCTGACGACCGTCGCAAGATGATTGAGTTCTTTGATGGAGCTAAGGATGGAACCCATAAGAGCCTGCAAATAGAGTTGCGCATTCGTCGCCCGGGAACTACCGGCCAATGGAACTGGATACGCATGTTTGGTCTTGTAACCCGCTACCTTCCCGAAGAGAACATCATCGACATCATTGGCGTTAACTACGACATTACCGAGCTGAAAGACATCGAAGAGAAACTGATTGAAGCCCGCGATAAAGCCGAAGAAGCCGACCGCCTGAAGAGTGCTTTCCTGGCTAATATGAGTCACGAAATACGTACACCGCTCAATGCCATTGTAGGTTTCTCGGGCTTATTGGTAGAGGCCGAAGAACTGGAACAACGACGTGAGTTCCTGGAACTGGTAGAGCGCAACAACGACCAGTTGCTGCAACTCATCTCGGATATCCTCGACCTGTCGAAGATTGAAGCCGGCACGTTCGATTGTGTCATGGAAAACGTCGATATAAACGGCATGTGCGAAGACTTGAAGCGGAGCCTCCAAATGAAAGTGACACCGGGGGTGGAGTTGTCGTTTAGCCCGGCACTGCCTGTTTGCCACATAGTGAGCGACCGTAACCGCTTGTCGCAAGTACTATCCAACTTTGTAAATAACGCTATTAAGTTTACCTCGTACGGAAGTATCCAAATGCGCTATGAGGTAAGTCGTGACAGCATACGCTTCAGTGTAACCGATACCGGTATCGGCATCTCGCCCGAACAGCAGGAAACCATCTTCGACCGCTTTGTGAAGTTGAACAACTTTGTGGCGGGCACGGGTCTGGGACTTTCTATCTGCAAAAGCATTGTAACGCAGTTGGGTGGCGTTATCGGAGTAGACTCCACACCGGGCAGGGGCTCTACTTTCTGGTTCTCCTTACCGGTGAACTGGGCGGTTTAATTAAAAAAAATTCTGATGCCTTGAAAATAAGTTTTCAATAGCATCAGAATTTTTTTTCAAGGCATCTAATTGCCCTTTACATGCCTACATATTTGCTCCGAAGCTCAACTTGTCGATGTATTGGTAAACTACACTGGCAATACCCAATCCTACAATACCCAATGTACATACAGCCAACGCAATGCGGGTGTAACTGTCGCTACGGAAAGTAGCCACCGGTTCTTCGGACGGATTGATGTACATAGCCTTTACGATGAGCAGGTAGTAATACAGTGAAATCACTGTGTTTACCAAAGCTATGAATACCAACAGGTGGAAACCAGCCTGGAACGCCGCCATGAATATGAAGAACTTCGAGAAGAATCCGGCAAACGGCGGAATGCCTGCCAGCGAGAACAACGCCAATGTCATCAGGAACGACAACTTGGGGTTGGTCTTGTAGAAACCATTATAATCTTCTATCTGATATTTGCCTGAGCGCAAACCTACAATGGTGATTACGGCAAATACAGACAAGTTAGCCACCATGTACACCAGGATGTAATATACCAACGAAGTCATACCCTCGGGAGTACCACCAATTACACCCAACATGATGTATCCGGCTTGCGAGATAGACGAGAACGCCATCAGTCGCATGATGTTCTTCTGACGCAGGGCAAACAGGTTAGCCAGTGTAATCGAAGCAATGATAACCCAATAGAGTACTTCCTGCCAATCGGCCATCATCGGTGCAAATACTTTGATAAGTACGGTAAGCAGCACGAAAGCGGCCGAACCTTTAGAGATAACGCTCAGGTAAGCAGTTACCACACTGGGCGAACCTTCGTACACGTCGGCTGTCCACAAGTGGAACGGTACCAACGAAATCTTGAATCCCATACCGGCAAAGAAGAATACAAAAGCCATAATCTGCAATGTGCTGCCGTCAATCCTGGCAGGCATATCGGCAAAGTACAGGGTTCCGCAAGTACCGTATATCATCGAAAGCCCGTACAGCAGCAGTGCGCTGGAGAACAAAGCAGTGAGGATATACTTGGCACCGGCTTCGGCAGAGTGGTGGCGGTACTTATCGAAGGCTACCAGGGCAGCCATCGGGATACTTGCCATTTCAAGTCCGATGAAGAACATCAGGAAGTGCCCGGCGGAAATCATAAAGTACATACCCAGCAGTGTAGAGAGGGTGAGCACATAGAATTCGCCTTGCTTAACGGCGGCGTCTTCACGCTTCAGCCATTCGCGGGCCATCAGGAAGATAATAACCGTACCGAAGCTCAGAATAGACTTGATAATGGTGTGCATAGGTATGTAGCTGTACATGCCGCCAAACAGTTCAACCGGTTCGCCCGGTATCAGGTTAAGCAGTGTATGTATAAGCAGCACGGTAACCGGCATTGCTGTGTTCAGAATGGGTTTGCCACTCTTTTTGTGAGCATCCGGGCTCACGAAGAGGTCGGCAATAAAGATGATGAGGATAACGGCTATCAGCGACAGCTCCTCACGCATGTGTAGAAATTGTGAATAGTCCATGTCGGCTTACGGTATTAAGTGTGAAACAACAGGCAGAACGCTGCCGGAAATCATGTCGCTTATCCAGAAAGGAGCCAATCCTAATCCGGCTACGCATACAATGAGGCAAATCACCGTGAAGCGTTCGTCCCACGTAGCATCAGTCAGTTCCAGGTGGTGCGGGTCGGATACCGTTCCGTAAATCACCTTACCTACCAATCGGAGGATATACACAGCGGTAATCACAATCGACGAACAAGCAATAATGGTGAGCGTGCGGTGGAATACGTCGAAGTTCTGGAAGGAACCTACAAAGATGGTCATTTCGGCAACGAAACCGCTGAGCCCCGGCAAACCGAGGTTAGCCAAACCGGCAATCACGTAACATACGCTCAGGAAAGGCATTACCTTCATCAAACCCGACATCTGGCGAACGTCACGTGTATGTGTACGTCCGTATATCATACCGATGAGGGCAAAGAAGAGGGCTGTCATCAAACCGTGCGAAAGCATCTGCAACACAGCACCTGTACAAGCGGTTTGGTTCAACATCAGGATGGCAAACAATACCAATCCGCAGTGACTTACCGAAGAGTAAGCGTTGATGTATTTCAAGTCGGTCTGTACGCAAGCCGAGAAAGCACCGTATACTACCGAGATACCGGTCAAGATCAGGAATATCCACGAAAGTTCCTGAGCAGCTTCGGGCATCAGGTACATGGCGATACGGAAACATCCGTAACCTCCCAGCTTCATTAATACACCGGCATGGAGCATGGATACGGCCGTAGGTGCCGAAGCGTGACCGTCGGGACTCCAGGTGTGGAACGGGAAGAGGGCGCCCAGTACACCGAAACCTAAGAAGGTAAGCGGGAACCAGATGCACTGTTGTGCAAACGGGATATTATGCAACTGTGCAATCTCCAGTAGGTTCATGGTAGTTGCGCCCGAACCGAAGTATATACCCAGGATACCAATCAGCAAGAAGGCAGAACCACCCATCAACATCAGTGTCAGTTTCATGGCCGAGTACTCCTTGCGTCCTGAGCCCCATACACCAATGAGCAGGTACATCGGAATCAATGCGATTTCGTAGAACATGAACATGGTAAACAGGTCTACACAGATAAAGAATCCGAATACACCCATCGACAGCAGCGTGAACCACAGGAAATACTCTTTGGTGAGTGGCTTCAGGTTCCACGAAGCAAACGTACCGGTAAATACAATGACGGCCGAAAGCAGCAGCATGGCTACCGAAATACCGTCGACACCTACCGAATAGGCTATGTGAAGCGGAGCATACCACATCAGGTCGGCACGGAACAGCATTTCGCTGGTATCGCCCGCCTCGCGTGCTCCTAAATACATTACAGTCAGTACAATGGATAACGCCAGCAAAGCTGTAGAACCGGCTACCATTACTCCCCGTATCTGCTTGATGTCACGAGCCAGCCACAAGCCGCCCAACATGAGCAAAGGGATAAGTACGAATAAAGATAAGAAATTCATATCGTTACGTCATTATAAGATTAATAGTAGGATAAGTGCCAACGCTCCAAGGAGGAATACAAGTGCATATTGCTGTACCCGTCCGCTTTGCAGACCGCGTATCTCGTCGCTGGTTGTATGTGCACTCCAAGCCAGGAAGTTGAAGAAACCGTCGACCACGTGATGGTCAAACCAGGCAATAGGAGTAGAGATGCAACGGAATATGATTTTGTGTGTGATGTATTGGTACACCTCATCTACATAGAAACGGTTGGTGGCTGCCTTGTGCAAACCTGCGAACTGTTTCGCCAACTTGTCGGCCACCGGTTGTTTCTCACCTTTGTACATGAAAGTTGCCAGGGCAATCGACAGGATGGCGATAACTACACTGGTAATAGCTACCGTCATATCCAAATGGATGTGGTAAACTTGTCCGTCGGAACTGATGAAGCTACCGAAATAGTAATATCCGGCTACACCTACTACTACCGTAACAACGGCGAGGAACATCAACGGGAAACTCATCACCAACGGGCTTTCGTGCGGCGTGTGGTGCGAGTAAGCTTCTTCGTTGTTCTTGCCCCAGAAAATACCGTAGTACAAACGGAACATATAGAAAGCTGTCATGGCAGCAATCACAGTCATTACCCAACCCATGATGGGGCTGTAAGCAAAGCAAGCTGCCAGAATCTCGTCCTTAGAGAAGAATCCCGAGAACGGAGGACTACCGGCAATCGCCAAACAGGCAATGAGGAAGGTGATGTGGGTAATAGGCATATATTTGCGCAAACCGCCCATATCTTTCATTTCGTTGGAGTGTACGGCGTGGATAATACTACCTGCACCAAGGAACAGCAGCGCCTTGAACATGGCGTGTGTAAACAAGTGGAACATAGAAGCCATGTAACCCAAACCTCCGTGATGCGGATCGGCCGAAGTACATACGCCTAACGCTACAATCATGAAACCAATCTGCGAGATGGTCGAGAAAGCCAGCACACGTTTGATATCTGTCTGCACACAAGCTATCGAAGCTGCGAAGAATGCCGTAAAGGCACCTACCCAAGCAATAATTGATAAGACCTCGGGTGCGTAAGCAATGAACAACGGGAACATGCGGGCTACCAGGTATACACCGGCAACTACCATCGTTGCGGCATGAATCAAAGCCGATACGGGAGTAGGACCTTCCATGGCATCCGGCAACCAGATGTGCAACGGGAACATGGCGCTCTTACCGGCACCACCAATAAACATCAGTCCCAACGCCAACGGAATCATCGAAGCGCCACCGGTGAGCATGGACATGCTATCGGGTGTAAAACCGAAGGTACCACCATAATAACCGTATAACAGGATACCAATGAGGAAGCCTAAGTCGGCAAAACGAGTAACGATAAACGCCTTCTTGCTGGCAGCAATAGCCGACGGTTTGGTATAGTAAAAACCGATAAGCAAGTAAGAAGAAACACCCACCAACTCCCAGAATAGGTACATCTGGAAGATGTTGGTAGCCACTACCAATCCCAACATCGACATGGTAAAGAGTGAAAGGAACGCGTAGTAGCGTTGGAAACCTTTCTCCCCCTTCATATACCCCATTGAATAGAGGTGTACCAGGAACGATACGGTGGAGATTACAATCAGCATCATTACCGAAATAGGATCCAGTAAGATACCCATATCAAACATCAGTGTGTCTGTAAAAGGCAACCAATGAATGTTGAAAGGAATAATGGTTTCAAAAGTTCCGTCGGCCAAACGGGGAGCGGCAAAGTATTGCCAGGCGGTGATGTAGGAGAGGATAGCTACCAATCCCAACGATGCAGTACCCAGTAGTCCTGCGTGCGTAGGCTTTAACCACTTGCCTCCGATTCCAAGAATCAGGAACGAGACCAGCGGCAGAAGCAATATTAATAATGTAAATTCCATATTAGTTCTGTTTTATATGTTACCACTTCAGCTCGTCCAGCTGTTTTACTTGAATGGTGCGTATGTTGCGGTAGATGTTAATCATAATCGCAATGGCGATAGCCGTTTCCGCAGCCGAGATAGCGATGGAGAACAAGGTGAAGAAATGTCCTTCCAGTACGCCGGGAAACAAATACCGGTTAAATACGGCGAAGTTTATATCGCTGGAGTTCAACATCAGTTCCACACTGATAAGGATAGCCAACGTGTTGCGGCGGGTAAAGAACCCGTAGATTCCTGCAAACATCATAATCGTGGATACGATTAAATAATATTCCATGTGTATCATTTGTATTTCCTCCTATCGTTTACGTGCTATTAATAATGCGCCCACAATACAAGCCAGCAGCAGGATGCTGACAGCTTCGAAGGGCAATACATATCCATATTTCTCTCCCGAAAGCATCTCAAAGCCGATTTGCTTCATGTTCACCTCTACCGGTACAATATCGGTAGGCGCCATGAATTTGTGCTTCAAGGTGATGAAGAGCACGATGGCAGCTCCCACGATGGTAGTTCCCAACCCCGCCAGGAAGCGGCTGCGTAGCAACTTCTCGGCACGGTCGCCCTCACCACTGGTAAGCAGGATGGAGAATACATAGAGCACCACAATACCCCCGGCGTATACCATAACCTGTACAGCGCCCAGGAATGTATAGCCCAACAGGAAATAAAGGCCTGCCGTACCAAACAGTACGAAGAGCAGGTAAGTGGCCGAACGCACAATACGTGTGGTAGTCACCGTCATGAACGACATGATGATGATGAATGCGGCCAGCAAAAAGAAGACTATTGATTCAGATGTAATTCCCATATTATTGTTCTTTTTTCTTTTCCATTACTTTACTTCCTTCGTGGTTGAGTTGCTTCACGAGTTTAGAACGGTCGAATACGGCATGTTCAAACTCCTGGTCGAAGGTGATAGCGTCGTGCGGACAAGCGGTTACACACAACTGGCAGAAGATACACGACCCAAGGTCGTACATGTACTTATCCAGAATCTTCTTTTTCTTGCCGTCTTCCGTCTCGATGGTTTGTGTGGTAATCGTGATGGTATCGTTGGGACAAGCATTCTGGCAAAGTCCGCAGGCAATACAACGATGCTCGTTCTGTTCGTTATGCGGCATGCTGAGCGTGCCACGGAAACGGTCGAACATCTTCAGCTCTTTCCGGTTCTCCGGATATTGTTCAGTCGTCTTTTTGCGGAAGAACACCGTAATCGATGTTTTCATCCCTATCAGCAAGGTAGAGATACCCTGGAAGAGTCCGCCGAAATAACTACTCTCTTTCATAATTCAACTACTTAAAAATGGAGTCCGAAGACTACGATTAATACCATGAGAAGCAGGTTCACCAAGCAGATGGGCACCAGGTACTTCCACTCCAATGCCAGAATCTGGTCGATACGCAAGCGGGGGAAAGTCCATTTAATCCACATCAGCAGGAACACCACAAAGAAGGCTTTCCCGAAGAACCATACTGCACCGGGGATGTAATCCATCACAGCGTTGAACCCGTCTAATCCGCCAATGTGTAATGGCATCCAGCCACCCAGGAAGATGGTACTTGCCACACAGGCTACAATGAATACGTTCAGGAACTCTGCCAGGTAGAAGAAACCGAAGTGCATACCCGAATATTCGGTATGGTATCCGGCGGTCAACTCACTTTCGGCTTCCGGAAGGTCGAACGGACCACGGTTACACTCGGCATTACCTGCAATGAGGTACACGATGAAAGCGATAACAGCCGGTATATGTCCTTTGAAGATGAACCAACCATCGGCCTGTCCTTCTACAATCTCCGAAAGCTGCATGCTGCCGGACAGTACCACCATGGTGAGAATGCTTAAGCCTACGGACAGCTCATAGCTGATAACCTGTGCGCCACTACGCATGGCGCCGATGAGCGAGAATTTGTTATTTGAACCCCAACCGGCCAACAGGATACCCAGCACACCAATGCTGGAAGCTGCGAGCAGGAAGAAGATACCTACGTTGAAATCGAGAATCTGTGCTCCTTTATTAATAGGAATGCACGAGAAGGTGAGCATGGAAGCTATAATAACTAAGAAAGGAGCCAGCTCATACAGGAAGCGGTCCGAGTGTTTCAGAGCGATAATCTCTTTGGTGAGCATCTTGAACACGTCGGCAATTACCTGGATAGAACCCCATTTACCTACACGGGTAGGACCTAAGCGGCATTGGAAGAATGCGCAAATCTTACGCTCCATATAGATCATGATGATAGCTATCACGGCATATGCCAGGATGATGCACACGCCAATGGCTACGCATTCTATGAATACCGCCCAACCTTCGGGCATGAAGGAGGTCAGCATTTGATGTATCCAGTTTGTTACAATACTAAAGTCAAACATGTTTTCAGTGTTTTAGCGTTATCTATCAATATCAGGTACTACATAATCCAGCGTTCCGCCGATGGCAATCAGGTCGGCAATCTTCGTTCCGCGGCAGATGGTGTCAACTACCGATACCAACGGGAATCCGGTTGAACGGTAGTGCAAGCGGTACGGAGTTTTGTCGCCACGACTTTCTAGGTATACGCCGAATTCGCCACGACTGCCTTCTACAGCAGTGTAGTACGAACCTTCGGGTACGCGGATAACGGGCTTCATCTTTTCTTGGATAGAACCCTCCGGAATGTTATCGATCAATTGCTCGATGATATTCATGGATTCCATGATTTCGTCCATACGTACCATGTAACGGGCAAATGAGTCGCCTTCGTTGTAGATAATTTCCTTGAAGTTTACTTTACCATAAGCTGCATACGGCATACGCTTACGTACGTCGCACGCCCAGCCCGATGCACGTCCCGTACCACCGGTAGCTCCGAACGAGATGGCATCTTCACGGCTCAACACACCCACGCCTTTCAAACGTTGCTGGGCAATGATGTTGCCGGTAAATATTTCGTGGTATTCGTGGATAATGCCGCGCATGTGCTTGATAAACTCCTTCACACGGGGAACAAAGTTGGGATGCAGGTCGTACTGCACACCACCAATGGTATTGTACGTCATAATCAGACGTCCGCCGCAGGTTTCTTCGAAGATATCGAGAATCATTTCACGTTCGCGGAATCCGTAGAAGAAAGCTGTCAAGGCTCCCAGGTCCATGCAAAGGCAAGCGTAGAACAGCAAGTGCGAGTCGATACGTTGCAACTCGTCCATGATGGTACGTATGTATTGTACGCGTTCGCTTACTTCAATGCCCATGGCCTGCTCTACGCACATACATACCGCATGGCGGTTCTGGTGTGCACCCAGGTAATCCAAACGGTCGGTCAGTGCCAATGTCTGCGGGTAAGTAAGACTTTCGTTCATTTTCTCGATACCGCGGTGAATGTATCCGCAGTTGGCATCGATTTTCTTGATAATTTCGCCTTCCAGTGATACGCGGAAGCGTAATACACCGTGGGTTGCCGGATGTTGCGGACCGATGTTCACCACATACTCGCGGTCTTCAAAGATGATACTCTCTTTGTTCTTAAATGTACCGTCGGCATTCAGTGTAATTTCAGTAGTTGTATCGATAGTCTCTTCGTTGGTCATACGGAGTGGGTTCTCTTTCTCCGGATCATTGTCTTTCCGGAGCGGGAAGCCTACCCAATCGTTACGCAGGAAGATGCGACGCATGTCGGGGTGTCCTACGAAAACGATACCAAAGAAGTCGTATACTTCGCGTTCGTTCATTTCGGCTGCTTTCCACAGGTCGCATACCGAAGGAAGTTCAGGGTTTTCCCGGTCGGTGGTCGATGTCTTTACAGCCATCCGTTCGCCGGTAACTGTTGACTCCAGGTGGTACACCACTCCCAATCCGCCTTCTTCGCCCCAGTCCATACCGGTAAGGCTTTCCAGGAAATCCATTTTCTTTTCGTTCCGTAGTCGTACCATTTCCTTATGGAACACTGCCGGCTCTATGTATTGTATTTCTTGCATATTCAGTGTGTGGTTATCATTATTCTTCTGGTTTCTTCTCTTTCCGGTTTACGCCGCCAAAGAATTTCTCTACTTTCACCTTGCGTTGCAATTGCATCAGGCCGTAGTAAAATGCTTCAGGGCGCGGAGGGCATCCGGGGATGTACACGTCTACCGGCAGAATCTGGTCGACACCGTTTACCACGTGGTACGATTTCTTGAACGGACCTCCGCTTATGGCGCAACCACCTACGGCTACTACGTATTTCGGGTCGGCCATCTGGTCGTACAAACGTTTCAATACCGGTGCCATTTTATCGGTAATGGTACCACACACCATAACCATGTCTGCCTGGCGCGGACTGGCACGGGCTACTTCAAACCCAAAGCGGGCCATGTCATAACGCGCGGCACCCAGTGCCATGAATTCAATTCCGCAACAGCTGGTTGCGAAAGTAAGCGGCCACAGCGAATTGCTGCGTCCCCAGTTGATAACATCGTCCAGAATGCCGAGAGCGATATTAGCACCTCCGGCGTTGAGTTCCTGAACCAGTTTCTCCAACGTTTCGTTGTCTTTGAAGTCTTCATAAGGGATAGACTTGATATGGGGTTTTTTCTTTATTTCCATTCCAGGGTTCCTTTCCGCCAGGCATAAGCAAGGCCCAGCACCAATACGAATAAGAAGAAGAGTACACTAACCAATGCTGTCACCCCCAATTCACGCACCACAACGGCCCACGGGAACAGGAATACTGTTTCCACATCGAACATGAGGAAGAGGATGGCAAACAAATAGTAGCCAACTCGGAATTGCATCCAGGATTTACCACGGGTTGGGATACCACACTCATAAGCCTCAGCTTTTTGAGGGTTGTATGAACGGGGTGAAATAATGTTGGATAACACTATTACAATACCAACAAATGCAATTGCCGTTAAAATAACAACAACTAACAATGTAAAATTCATGATTGATATCATTTAGTTTAATTAATAAACGGGAGAGGGGTTTGCCCCACCGGGCAAGAAGTACAGGCTTCTTTTTTAGGTTAAAAAGGTAGCCCATAATGCGGTCAAATAATTATTTTTCTCAGTCCGAATACATAATACCCTATGGGGTCGGATGAGTTATAGATGGGGAGTAAACTTTCTTCTTGAATAGCGGGTATAACGGGTGATTTATACACCCGGTATCTTGGCGTGAACCGTACCAGGTTCTTGCCGGTAGGCAGGGGAGATGTTTCCGCATTTCTGAGCTCGCAAATGGCATTGTTTAAGCGGAAAGGTGATTCGGGATAGTGTATAGAGCCTTTCTGTGGGTTAAAACAGGCTTCTTGCTCGTCTGTCGATACCGTACATGTGTCCTGTGTTGCTTGCGTGATAACACAATGGAGCAACAAGACAAGTAGGGATATCAATCCATATTTGAAGCAGTTATTCATACACTCTTATTAAAACGGTGGCAAAGATAGAATTTATATTTATTCTTTTTGCAATCTGCAGGTGACAAAAAAACTTTTTTAGCAAATAGCTAATTTTTTTTCCAGAAACCGGGAGTAAACAGTAATAATACTGTGAAAAGTTCTAATCTACCCAATAGCATCAGGAAAGAAGAGAGCCATTTGCATGCATCGGGCAATTCGTTCCAGGAGTAGGCGGGCCCGCATAATCCCAGACCGGGGCCCATGTTCCCAATACTCGAAATAACGGTTCCGAGTGCTTCGGTCAAATCTACCCCCAACCCCAACATAATCAGTGTAGATACAATGATGGTAACGGTATAAATAAAGGTGAAAGCCAACACGGTTGAACGTACGTTGGGCGATAGTACCTGCTTATTGATACGCACCGGCAATACGGCATTGGGGTGTGTTATGTGTTTAAATTCGTTACGGGTTATCTTAGCCAGAATAACCAGGCGGATACACTTGAGTCCGCCGGTAGTACTACCTGCACAGGCTCCCATAATCATGATAACCGCCATGAGTCCCCACACAAATGGAGGCCAGGTCATGTAATCGGCGGTGGCAAAACCGGTCGATGTATGCAGGGAAGATACCTGGAAAAACGATTTGCGGAACGCTTCTTCGAGTCCTGCGGCATGGTTGTTATACAGGAGTATGCCGGTAATAAGTACGGTGAGTCCTATGACGGAGAAGAAATACCACTTGAGCTCGGCATCATACACTACCTTCTTGAACTTTCCGCCAACCAACAATAGCAGCAACGTGAAGTTCACACCCGATAGGAACATAAATATGCTTACTACATATTCTATATAAGGTGAATTGAAGTGTGCAATACTGGCTTGTTTGGTCGAGAATCCGCCGGTTCCGGTAGTGGCAAAGGCGTGACAAATGCTGTCGAACAAATCCATGCCTCCCAATAACAGCAACAGGATAAGCAGCCCGGTAAGTCCGGCATAAATGCTCCATACCCATTTGGCAGTGATGCCGATGCGGGGATGCACCTTGTCGTGTGTAGGACCGCTGGCTTCGGCGGCAAATACCTGAATACCTCCCACGCCGAAGATAGGCAATACGGCAATGGTGAAGAATACAATACCCAAACCGCCAATCCATTGTGTCATGGCGCGCCAGAACAGAATGCCGTGAGGCAACGCTTCGATGTCGTCCAGGATGGTGGCACCGGTGCTGCTAAAGCCCGACATAGACTCGAAGAAGGCATTGGTGATATTGGGAATGTATCCGCTGAGGTAGTAGGGTAGCATGCCGAACAGGGAGAATACAATCCAGGAAACGGTGACAATGAGGTATCCGTCCCGGCGACCTAACCGCTTCTCGCCTCCTTTACCCATGGCGAGTAACGCCAGGCCTACGGTGGTGGTAATTCCCGCGGTTTGCAGGAAACTCATCAGGTCGTTGCCTTCGTAGATGGCCGATACTCCTGCACTGCAAAGCAACAGGGCCGTTTCAATAAGCAACAGGCAGCCTAAGATGCGGAGTATGACTTTGGTGTTAATCATGCTAATTGAAGAATTTCTCGATTTTCTTAATCATCATGCTTAGGCAGAATACCACGATGTGGTCGCCTGCCACAATCTGGGTATTACCGTTTACCAGGATACCTTCACCGTTGCGAATCATACCTCCAATGGTGGTTCCCTTGGGCAATCCCAGGTCTTTAATGAGATGTTTGGTAACTTTAGAGCCTTCTTTAACGGTGAACTCTGCCACATCGGCGTTGGCAAAGGTAAGGCATTTTACGTTTGATACGTCGGCATCCAGCATCATCTGGTAGATGTGGCTTGCCGTAATCAGTTTTTTGTTGATTACCGTGCCAATGTCCAGACTCTCGGCCATACCTATGTAGTCGATGTTTTCTACCTCGGCTACGGTTTTGTTTACCCCCATGCGTTTGGCGGCCAGGCAGGCAAGGATGTTGGTTTCGGAGTTACCCGTCAGGGCTACAAATGCTTCGGTGTTTTTGAGACCCTCTTCTATGAGCAGGTCCATATCTCGTCCGTCACCGTTGATAATCAGGGTGCGGTCGTCCAACAGCTCGGTTAAGCGGTTGCAACGGTTCAGGTCGTTTTCTATAATCTTCACCTGCATGTAGTCGGGCACATATTGGGCGGTACGTACGGCAATGCGGCTTCCGCCCATAATCATAACGTTACGCACGTCGGCATAATCTTCCTTGCCGGTTATTTTACGAATGTACGGAATGTATTTGCGGGTGGTGGTAAAGTACACAATGTCGTGCAGGTGTATGGAATCGTCGCCTCGCGGAATGATGGTTTCGGTTCCACGCTTGATGGCTACCACGTGGTAGGGCAGGGTAGTTCCGCCTAATTCGTACAAAGGGATGTTGAGTATTTCGGCCTTTTCGCGCATCTTTACTCCGAGCAGAATCAGCGCACCGCCGCAGAATTCCCACCATTGGCGTACCCAGCTCATGCGTACCGACGATACAATTTCCTTGGCTGCCAACATCTCCGGATAGATGAGCGAGTCTACGCCCAGTGTCTGGAAGAATTCCTTGTTTTTGGGGAGCAGGTATTCGTAGTTATCGATACGGGCTACTGTTTTCTCGGCTCCCAGGTTGGTGGCAAGCATGCAGGCTGTCATGTTACGGCTCTCGTCGGGTGTTACGGCAATAAACAGATCGGCCTCCTTTACTCCGGCCTCTTTGAGCCCCGAGATGGAGGTAGGCGATGCAGTAACGGTTAGCAAATCAAAGTTGGAACTAAGTGCACCCAGGTGTTCTTCGTTTTCGTCCACCAGGATGATGTCCTGCTTCTCGCGCGATAAAAGTTTGGCGAGGTGCGTACCTACGGCACCTGCACCTGCAATGATTATTTTCATGGAGCCAATAATACGTTTGATATTCCTTCCTTATCCATGCCACACAGGTGATGCAACTCTGCTACCGTGCCATGTTCTACAAAATCATCGGGCACACCGATGCGGCGTATGTGTGGGGTGTAGCCGTGGTCGGCCATAAACTCGAGTACGGCACTTCCCATACCTCCGTTAATCACTCCGTCTTCAACGGTTACTATCTGGTTGAAATGCTGACCTACCTCATGCAGCAATTCCTCGTCCAACGGTTTGAGGAACCGCAGGTCGTAGTGGGCAATGCTCTTGCCACTCTTTTCTTCCGCCTCGCGGATGGCCTGTATGGCTGCATTCCCAATGGGACCGATGGAGATAACTGCCAGGTCGGTTCCGTCTTTCAGCTTACGGCCTTTGCCTACGGGAACTTCCTCTAAGGGACAACGCCAGTCAGTCAGCGAACCCCGTCCACGTGGATAACGAATCACAAAGGCACCCTTGCCAGGCAACTGGGCGGTGTACATTAACCGGCGCAGCTCATGCTCATCCATCGGTGAGGCGATGGTAAGGTTTGGAATGGGGCGCATAGCCGCCATGTCGAACACTCCGTGGTGGGTGGCTCCGTCTTCGCCTACCAGTCCGGCACGGTCCAGGCACAATACCACCGGCAGTTGCAGGATGGCTACGTCGTGAATCAGGTTATCGTACGCCCGTTGCATAAACGAGGAGTAGATGTTGCAGAAGGGCTGCAATCCGTCCTTTGCCATTCCTCCGGAGAAGGTCACGGCGTGTCCTTCGGCAATGCCCACATCAAAAGCACGGTTGGGCATTATGTCCATCAGTATATTCATGGAACAGCCCGAAGGCATGGCGGGTGTTACGCCTACAATGCGTTCGTTCTGGTCGGCAAGCTCAACAAGGGTATGCCCGAATACATCCTGGAACAACGGCGGCATGCCATTGGTATCGGCAATGATGCGTTTGCCGGTATCGGGGTTAAAGCGTCCCGGTGCATGCCACTCTGCAGCATGTTTCTCGGCAGGTTCAAAGCCTTTGCCCTTGACGGTATGCAGGTGTAGTATTTTAGGGCCTTGCAGGTCTTTGATATCTTTCAGTACGCGGGCTACATTCTTTACATCGTGTCCGTCAATGGGACCAAAGTAGCGTATGTTCATCCCTTCGAAGATGTTCTGTTGTTGGGCTGCCATCGACTTCAAGCTATTGCCGAAGCGGATAAGCGCCTTCCGGCGGTCTTCATTGAGAAGGCCTAACTTGAATAATATCTTCGACATCTTAAACCGCAACTGGTTGTAACGGTTAGAGGTGGTGAGGTTAAACAGGTATTGCTTCATGCCACCTACGCTGCGGTCGATGGACATGTCGTTATCGTTGAGGATAATAAGCAGGTTGTTGGGGGTCGATGAGGTGTTGTTCAATCCCTCAAAAGCCAGTCCGCCACTCATGGAACCATCGCCCAGGATGGCTATTACATGACGGTCTTTCTCGCCTTTGCGTTCGGCGGCTACGGCCATACCCAGGGCTGCCGAGATGGAGTTGGAGGCGTGTCCGCAGGTAAAGGTATCGTATTCACTCTCCTGTGGGGAGGGGAAGGGGCGTATTCCACCCAACTTGCGGTTGGTGGAGAATGCGTTGCGCCGTCCTGTGAGTATCTTGTGCGCGTATGCCTGGTGTCCAACGTCCCATACAATACGGTCGTAGGGAGTATTGTACACGTAGTGCAGGGCTACGGTGAGTTCTACCACTCCGAGACTGGAACCGAAGTGCCCCGGGTTGGAGGATAGTTCATTGATGATGTCTTGTCGTAGCTCATCGCATACCTCGGGCAAACGGTTTACATCCAGTTTGCGTAGGTCTTCGGGGTATTCAATGGTGTCCAACAAGTTATGTGAGGTTTCTTTTGTCATGATCCTGCCTGATTTCTTGCAAAAATAAGAAAAGAAAAGAGATATATGTGCAACTTCCGCTTAAAATTACTTACAATTGGATGATGTCTTCGCGGCTGTTGGTTAGCTTCTCTATTCCTTCGTTGGTTACTACCCAGGTGTTTTCAATACCCAGCGGGCCTACACCCGGTAGCACTATTTTAGGTTCCAGGGCAAATACCATGCCCGGTTCCAGCTCTTGTTTGATACGCGGAGCCAATACGGGAGCTTCGTTGATTTCTAATCCTACTCCGTGACCAATGAAGCGCGCCTGCTGACTTACGCCCATGAAGTAGGGAGCAAATCCGGCTTTCGTAACCCGGTCGATGGCTGCGTTGTATATGTCCTCGCACACTACGCCCGGCTTGGCTGTAGCGGCAATTTCTTCCTGAATGTCCAGGCAAACCTGGTGTGCCCGGTAGGCTTCTTCACTCAAGCGTCCGATGGAGAACACCCGGCTCATGTCACTCATGTAACCGTTAAAGTTCCCTCCCATGTCTACCATGACAGTTTGCCCTTCCTGCAGCAGGCTTCCGTTGGAACCTCCGGGCAATGCCGGGTCTAACCCTTCGCCACCCAAGGCAAAATCGTATGCCGAGGGAGTCGCTGCGTTATCGCCGCTCAACAGGCTTCCCATGAAGATTTCCATGCTTTGCCCAAATACGCGGAAGATGCCCAGACTACCTTCCTGCCGCATGAGGCGTTCTACTTCGATGGAGAGTTCAATGTCGGTCATTCCGGCGCGATAAACTTCGGGAACACGGTTGTAAGCCCTGGCGTGCGATATGCCTGCCCGGCGGAACATAGCAATTTCCATATCCGTTTTTATACTGCGGGCCTGGCGGATAAGCGGTGTGCCGTTTACCACCTCGGCTTCAGGAAACAGGCCGGCTAAACGGGTGTATTCTGTAAAAGAAAGTTCGTCGCCTTCCAGCATAATCCGGGTAGGCATCGGGAGTCCTTCTTCTTTGATGATGTCAACTATTTGTTCGGGCTTGCGTATGGCAAACAGGTGTTCGCCTGATAAGTTATTGGGGCGTTTAACGAAGATGCGGGCAGGAGCGTGGAGCGGAAGGTAGAGGTAACCGCTTATTACTTGTCCGAAAGTGTACAACAAGTTTACATTACAGGTTATCAGTGCTGCGTCGATGCCTTGCTGTGCCATGTGTCTGCGAATTTTATCTCGCCTGAATTTTAATTCCGGTTGCAACATATCCTAATCGTTTTGGTTTCGGGGTGCAAAGTTAGGCTATTCCTGCCGAATATGAAACGATTTAGTGTTTTTTGCCATAAAAAATGGCGTTACCCACGTCCTGTCACAGGAGGCGGGTAACGCAGGAAATAGAGTATTTAAAAATAACTAAACAGCTTCTTTCTCCATTACTATATTAAATGATGCCTTGTCCTAACATGGCATGAGCTACTTTCATGAAGCCTGCAATGTTGGCACCTTTCACATAGTTAATATATCCGTCAGATTCGGTACCGTACTTCACGCATTGTTCGTGGATACCGTGCATAATAGCTTTCAATTTTTCGTCTACTTCGCCGGCACTCCAGCTCAGGTGCATGGCGTTTTGCGACATTTCCAGTCCGGAAGTAGCCACACCACCTGCGTTTACAGCCTTACCCGGTGCATACATCGTTTTGTGTTCAATGAACAGGTCGATGGCTTCGGGGGTACAGCCCATGTTCGATATTTCGCCTACGCACAATACCTGGTTGTTGATGAGGTTCCTGGCATCGTCGCCATTGAGCTCGTTCTGTGTAGCGCAGGGAAGGGCGATGTCTACTTTCACTTCCCACGGGCGTTTGCCTGCTACGAAGGTAGAACCGGGGAATTCTTCGGCATACGGAGCCACGATGTCGTTGCCTGTTGAACGGAGTTCCAACATATAGTCAATCTTTTCGCCGCTGATACCTGCCGGGTCATACACATAACCGTCGGGACCCGAGATGGTTACTACCTTGGCGCCCAGTTCGGTAGCTTTCAGGGCAGCGCCCCATGCTACGTTACCAAAGCCCGAGATGGCTACCGTCTTATCTTTCATACTCATACCTTTGGCCTTCAGCATGTCGTACACAAAGTACAGACCACCGAATCCGGTAGCTTCGGGACGAATCAGCGAACCGCCAAACTCCAGTCCTTTACCGGTAAAGGTACCTGTAAACTCGCGGGTGAGTTTCTTATACATACCAAACATGTAACCTACTTCGCGTCCGCCTACGCCGATGTCGCCTGCGGGTACGTCCATGTCGGGGCCCAGGTGGCGCCACAATTCGAGCATGAATGCCTGGCAGAAACGCATTACTTCGGAAGGTGATTTACCACGCGGTGAGAAGTCTGAACCTCCCTTACCGCCACCCATAGGCAGGGTAGTGAGTGCATTCTTGAATGTCTGCTCAAAGCCCAGGAATTTAAGGATGGAAAGATTTACCGAAGCATGGAAACGGATACCGCCTTTGTACGGGCCGATAGCGTTGTTAAACTGAACACGATAACCCAGGTTGGTTTGTACTTCGCCACGGTCGTCTACCCACGTTACGCGGAAGGTAAAGATGCGGTCGGGTTCTACCAATCGTTCAATGATTTTGGCTTTCTCAAATTCGGGATGTTGGTTGTAAATACCTTCAATAGAGATAAGCACTTCTTTTACTGCTTGCAAGTACTCCAGTTCGCCTGGGTGTTTGGCTTCCAAAGAAGCCATAATCTGGTCAATGTTCATAATGGTATATTTTTAAAGGTTGAATATTAAAATGTCATGTAAATGTGCTACAAATATAGAAAATCTTTTCTAATCTCATACTTATTATGCTTTTATTTTTGTTTTAATGTGATAAAATGATAGTATTGATTAAAAAGTAGGACGCACGCCGAGGTTGTACATAATAAAGGCGTATATATCGGCCTGCTCTTCCAAAACCTTGGCAAGCGGCTTGCCCGAACCGTGTCCTGCTTTGGTGTCGATACGTATCAACGTGGGGTTGGTACCGTCGTTGCAGGCTTGCAGCATGGCGGCAAACTTGAACGAGTGTGCCGGTACTACACGGTCGTCGTGGTCGGCGGTGGTAACCAGGGTGGCGGGATACTTGTTTCCCGGTTTCAGGTTGTGCAGGGGCGAGTAGCCTTTGAGGTAGTTAAACATCTCGGCGCTGTCTTCGCTGGTGCCGTAATCGCTTGCCCAGTTCCAACCGATGGTAAACTTGTGGTAGCGCAACATATCCATTACACCTACCTGCGGAATGGCCACGCGGAACAGGTCGGGACGCTGCGTCATGCAGGCGCCTACCAATAATCCGCCGTTAGAACCGCCTACGATAGCAATCTTTTCGGGATTGGTATATTTATTGTCGATGAGGTATTGGGCTGAGGCGATGAAGTCGTCGAATACATTCTGCTTCTGCATCTTGGTTCCTGCCACGTGCCACTCTTCGCCGTACTCGCCACCACCGCGAAGGTTTACCTGTACATAAATACCTCCGTTTTCCAGGAACGGAATACGGGTGGTAGAGAAACCGGGATTGAGGCTGATGTTGAAACCACCGTAACCGTACAGGAACACGGGGTTCTTGCCGTTCTTCTTCAAGCCTTTCTTATAGGTAAGGAACATGGGTACCCGGGTGCCATCCTTGCTGGTAAAGAATACCTGTTCCGTTTCAAAATCGGCGGGGTTAAAGGCAAGTTTCGGAGCACGCAACAACTCGTAGGTGTTATTATCCATGTTGTACGTATAGGTCGATGTGGGGAAGGTAAACGAGGTGAAGCTGAAGAAGCATTCTTTGTCGTCCTTGTTGCCGCTGAAACCTACCGAACCCAAGGTGGGCAGTTTTATCTCTTGCAGTTGGCTGCCATCCAAATCGTACACATAAGCGTGGTTAGAGGCATCCTTGTCATATGTAAGGAAGAGTTTACCGCCAATAACCTCAGCCGAGGAGAGTACCGATTCTGATTGGGGAACCAGCTCTGTCCAGTCTTCCAGTTTGGGATTGTTGAGGTTGGCTACCATTACCCGGCCCTTAGGCGCCTGGTAGTTGGTTTGAATGTAGATGAGGTCGTCAATTACCTCCACGGGATAATAATCGTAATCCATGTCTGTGGTTAACTGTACGATGGGTTGGTTGGGCTTCGTGAGGTTTTGCAGGAACATGTTGTTACCGCGTCCGGCTCCCGATTCGTAGAGGAACAGTACCCGTTCGTCTTCGCTCACCGATGCGCTGTAGAAGCGTTTGGGATAAGCGGGATTCTGGTATACCAGGCGGTCGGCAGACTGTGGTTGTCCCAACTTGTGGTAGTATATCTTATGGTTCTCGTTTACGTTGGAGAATTCTTTGCCCTGCTTGGGAGCATCGTAAGCGCTGTAGTAGAAACCGTCGCCCTGCCAGGAAGCTCCGGAGAACTTGGCCCACAGCAGATGGTCGTCCAGCAGCGTGCCGGTGGCGGCATCCATCACGTAAATCTCCCGCCAGTCCGAACCGCTGCGCGAGATGGTGTATGCGGCATACTTGCCGTCGTGGGAGAGGGAGAGTCCGCTAAGTGCCACGGTACCGTCGTCCGACAGCTTGTTGGGGTCGAGGAATACACGCGGTTCGCCCGTGAGCGAGTCTTGTACGTACAGTACGCTTTGGTTCTGCAAACCGTCGTTCTTATAGAAATAATACTTGCCGTGCTTCTTGAACGGGGTGCCTATCTTCTCATAATCGGCCAGACGGGTGAGCCTGTCGAGCAGTTGCTGGCGGAAGGGTATTTGCCCCAGGTATTCGTTGGTTACCTTATTCTCGGCTTCCACCCAGGCGGCGGTGGCTGCACTGGTATCGTTTTCCAGCCAACGGTAAGGGTCGGATACTTGTGTGCCGAAGTAAACGTCAACGGTATCTACCTTAGCTGCTTCGGGGTACACCAGCTTAGGTTGACGGGGAGCGCAGGATACTGCCATAATTGTACTGAGTAATAAGGTTACTTTCTTCATAAGACTATAGTATAATTTAAGATGTGAAAACGCAAATATAGCTTTTTCTATTCTTTCTGTAACTATTTATCTACTTAAATAAATAAGTACCTGTGATTTTATTCAATCCTGTTCGACAGATAGTACAAATCAATGCATGATGTGATATGGGAAAGCCCAGGTTCAATAGAAAAATGATGGTAGGATTTGTATGTGTCCTTATATTCAATGCCATCAGGTATATATCGCCCGACCATGATTCGGCCGTATTATCGTTTGTACAGGGGGCTTGTGCCGGTTTGGGAATAGTGTTGCTTGTTTACGGAACATTTGAACAGAGAAGGACGAAGGAATAGATTTACAAATTAATACTTGCCTTGCGTGCCTGTGCATGCTGCAATGCCCGGTTGATGTGATACAGTACGCCATCCTTTACAAATCGGGCTCCGGTTTGCTTGAACCAGAACGATACGTGCTGTTGCTTACAAAGGTGGTGCAGTTCCATTACCCATTCAAAATCGCAGGGACGGGCTTCCTTGCCCGATTCGCCTCCCACTACCACTTGCTCTACCCAGGCACCAATGCCGTAAGCGGTCAGGTCGATGCGTTCCAGCAACGGTTCGCAGATGAGTATCTTATGCTGTATCGGGGCGGCTTTGTAAATGGGCATGCGGTAATCGGCACGGTCTTGATTCTCGATGGTGCAGCAGATGGTTACGTTGGGGTATCCCTCGCCCCAATCGGCAGGCGTGCAGGCGGCAAAGCGGTCGATACGCTTGGTGATAATCAGGAAGTTCAGGTCGCTGCGTTCACGTATCATATCCCAGGCTTCTGTGCGCCACGCATCGGCTTCCTCCAGGAAGAAGTCGGACGTGAAGCAGGTGTACAGTAACGTGCCCGCTGGTGCTTTGTACTCGCCATTCCGTTTCTTGTGGAGCGGCAGGTCGAAGTTTTTGGTGCGGGTAACCTGCGTGCTGTCCACGTTGCGTTTGGCATCTCCACGGTACACGTAGCAATGTTTGCACCCCGTGCTCAGCTTTTGGCAGCCGTGCCAGGGGTTCCATATCATCGACTTTTTTACAATGGCATTTATGGGCATACGGTATACGGATTGTTTATCGTGCAAAATTATCAGAAATTCTATGAATTGCAACTCTTTTTTCCTAAGTTTGCCCCTTGTAACCGATGCATTACATGCCTTCTAATTCAATTTACAAGGCATGTAATGCATCGGCACACTGCTTGTAAATTATAAAATGAAGGCTTCTATGTCCGGGCACGCTTTATATAACGACTTCCCCACTTTCCTGAAGAAACACTTTGATTACAAGGTGCAGAAGATATCGCTGCACGCAGGCTTCACCTGTCCCAACCGCGACGGAACCAAAGGACAAGGCGGATGCACCTACTGCAACAACCAGACATTCAACCCCGAATACTGCCACACGGAGAAGAGCATCACCCAACAGCTGGAAGAAGGTAAGCGGTTCTTTGCACACAAGTACCCTGCGATGAAGTACCTGGCATACTTCCAGGCATATACCAATACCTACGCCGAACTGGAAAGCCTCAAGCGCAAGTACGAAGAAGCGCTGACTGCCGATGGAATAGTGGGACTGGTTATCGGTACCCGTCCCGATTGTATGCCCGATGACCTGCTGCGTTACCTGGAACAACTCTCCCGGCACACCTTCCTGCTCGTAGAGTACGGCATCGAAACTACTAACGACATTACTCTGAAACGCATCAACCGCGGACATACTTACGCTGACACCGTAGATGCCGTGCAACGCACTGCCGCCTGCGGAATCCTCACCGGCGGACACGTTATCCTCGGCTTACCCGGTGAAACACCCAAAGACATTATCCCCCAGGCACACACCCTCTCGCAACTGCCGCTCACCACGCTCAAGATGCACCAACTGCAATTGATACGCGGTACACGCATGGCACACGAGTACGAACAAAACCCTGCCGGATTCCATTTATATACCCACGCAGACGAGTATATCGACCTGGTTATCGACTATCTGGAGCACCTGCGCCCCGATATGGTGGTTGAACGCTTCGTGTCCCAATCGCCCCGCGAACTGCTCATTGCACCCGACTGGGGATTGAAGAACCACGAGTTTACCGCCCGTGTGCAGAAAAGAATGCGCGAAAGAGGTACTTATCAAGGCAAGATGTACTTAAATTACTAAAAAAAGAGTTACTTTTGCACCCATTCAAAACTAATCCTGAAATAAAATGAAACAGAAATCTTTAATCAAGGGGAAAGTTCACTATGTCGGTGTTAACGACCGCAACAAGCATCTCTTCGAAGCGATGTGGCCCCTTCCTTACGGCGTTTCATATAACTCCTATCTCATTGACGACGAATTTGTAACCCTCATCGATACGGTAGATGTGTGCTACTTCGAAGTGTACCTCCGCAAGATACGCGCCATTATAGGCGACCGTCCCATCAATTACCTCATCATCAATCACATGGAACCCGATCATTCGGGCTCTATCCGCCTCATTAAGCAACACTACCCCGGAATTGTGATTGTGGGTAACAAGCAGACATTCGGCATGGTGGAAGGTTTTTACGGTGTAACGGGCGAGCAATACCTGGTGAACGATGGCGATTTCCTGGCTATCGGACACCATAAACTGCGTTTCTACCTCACCCCGATGGTACACTGGCCCGAAACCATGATGACGTTCGATGAGACTGACGGCATCCTCTTCTCCGGCGACGGATTCGGCTGCTTCGGCACGCTGGATGGCGGTTTCCTCGATACACATATCAATACCAACCGTTACTGGGACGAGATGGTACGTTACTACTCCAACATCGTAGGCAAATACGGTGGCCCCGTACAAAAGGCGTTGCAGAAACTGGGTAACCTGAACATCACCGCCATCTGCTCCACACACGGACCGGTATGGACAGAGAGTATTAGTAAGGTCATTGATATATACGACCGCCTGAGCCGTTATGAAGGCGAAGAAGGCGTGGTGATACTCTACGGCAGTATGTACGGCAATACCGAGCAGATGGCAGAAGCCATTGCTGCAGAACTCTCCTACCAGGGCATCCGCAACGTGGTGATGCACAACGTAAGCAAGAGTCACCCCTCGTACATGCTGATGGATGTATTCAAGTATAAGGGACTGATTGTAGGTTCGCCTACATACAGCAACCAACTCTACCCTGAGGTAGACGGCATGCTGAACAAGATACTCACGCGCGACATGAAAGGCCGTTACTTAGGGTACTTCGGCTCATTTACCTGGGCAGGAGCTGCCGTGAAACGACTGGCAGAGTTTGCCGAGAAGAGCAAGTTCGAGCTCATTGGCGACCCGGTAGAGATGAAGCAAGCCATGCGCGACATCACCTACGAGCAATGTGAACACCTTGCCCGTGCCATGGCCGACCGCCTGAAGAGTGACAGAGAACACACTAAATGAATCCCCCCATTTATTAAC
Source organism: Bacteroides sp. (assembly GCA_031554285.1). GTDB lineage: Bacteria > Bacteroidota > Bacteroidia > Bacteroidales > Bacteroidaceae > Bacteroides. The sequence continues at coordinate 887 of JAVBVL010000058.1, read as the reverse complement.
ACATAAAACAATCATCATGAGAGTAATTATCCAACCCGATTACCAATCGGTTTCTTCGTGGGCCGCTCACTACGTAGCCGCCAAAATCAAAGCTGCTAATCCTACACCCCAAAAGCCTTTCGTGCTGGGCTGTCCTACCGGTTCGTCGCCGCTGGGCATGTACAAAGGATTAATCGACCTGAATAAAAAAGGCCTTGTATCGTTCCAAAACGTGGTAACATTCAATATGGACGAGTATGTGGGCTTGCCGCAGGATCATCCTGAAAGCTATTACTCGTTTATGTGGAAGAACTTCTTCGGTCACATCGACATCAAGCCCGAGAACACCAACCTGCTCAACGGTAATGCCGAAGACCTGGATGCCGAATGTGCCCGCTACGAGGAAAAGATAAAGAGCTACGGTGGTATCAACCTGTTTATGGGCGGTATCGGTCCCGACGGACATATTGCTTTCAATGAGCCGGGCTCGTCGTTAAGCTCACGTACCCGTATCAAAACGCTCACTACCGATACCATTATCGCTAACTCACGTTTCTTCGATAACGATATTAATAAGGTGCCCAAGACCGCTCTTACCGTAGGTGTAGGCACAGTACTGGCTGCCAAAGAGGTAATGATTATAGTAAACGGACATAACAAGGCTCGTGCACTGTATCACGCTGTAGAAGGCGCTATCAGCCAGATGTGGACTATCAGCGCCCTGCAACTGCACGAAAAGGGTATCATTGTGTGTGATGATGCTGCTACCGAAGAGTTGAAGGTAGGTACGTATCGTTACTTCAAGGATATTGAAGCCGATCATTTGGACCCTGCTTCGTTGTTGAAGTAATCTTTAGTATAAAATAAGAGGAAATGGCAATCGGCTTTCGGGCTTGGTTGCCATTCTT
>JAVBVL010000120.1:0-3051 GCA_031554285.1 Bacteroides sp. | reverse complement strand
CCCAAAGCTGCCCTGGCTGCTATGGGATATGGTGTTTTATGGGGTGTAGGTGGTCTTACCTTCGGGTTGAGCATGCGCTACTTAGGCGTGGCGCTCGGACAATCTATTTCGTTGGGCACTTGTGCCGGCTTCGGGACCTTGCTTCCGGCCATCTTTGGCGGACAGAACCTGTTCGAAGGCAAAGGCCTGATTCTGTTGCTCGGTGTATGTATTACCCTGGCAGGTATTGCCGTGATTGGGTATGCTGGCGGATTGCGTGCACAGAACATGTCGGAAGAAGAGAAACGGGCAGCTGTGAAAGACTTCGCCTTGACCAAAGGTCTGTTGGTAGCCTTGCTCGCCGGTGTGATGAGTGCTTGCTTCGCGCTGGGCCTTGATGCCGGAAAACCGTTGCAGATTGAAGGAACCAGCGCCCTGTTCGAAACACTGCCTGCTACCCTGATGGTTACTTGCGGAGGTTTCCTGACCAATGCCATTTATTGTTTGTACCAGAATAAGAAGAACAAAACATTCGGCGACTATGGCAAGAGCAACCTGCTGGTCAATAACCTGCTGTTTTGCGCCCTGGCTGGTGTGCTGTGGTATTCGCAGTTCTTCGGATTCGGTATCGGTAAGAGCTTCTTCACCGAAGGATCGGTAATCGCTGCTTTTAGCTGGTGTATCCTGATGGCATTGAACGTAACATTCAGCAATGTATGGGGTATCTTACTGAAAGAATGGAAGGGCGTATCTACGAAAACCATCACTGTACTTATCAGCGGATTGGTTATCCTGATATTCTCGCTCGTATTCCCCAACTTGTTTTAAAAGAAACTTTCTAAAATATACGTAATGAAATCAATATTAGACAATCGCCCCGCCCTCGCGAAAGAGGTAAACAAAGTGGCCGAAGTAGCCGGATACCTTTGGCAAAAAGGATGGGCCGAACGGAATGGTGGTAACATCACCATTAATATCACTGAATTGGTAGACGACGAAATCCGCGCGATGGCTCCCATCAGCGAAGTGAAACAAATTGGTACTGTACTGCCGCATCTCAAGGGCTGTTACTTCTACTGCAAAGGAACCAACATGCGCATGCGTGACCTGGCTCGTTGGCCGATGGAAAACGGATCGGTTATCCGTATCCTGGACGACTGTGCCAGCTACGTGATTATTGCCGATAACCTGGTACAACCTACTTCGGAGTTGCCCGCTCACCTGAGCATGCACAACTACCTGTTGGCAAAAGGTTCTCCGTACAAAGCTTCGTTGCATACGCATCCCATTGAATTGATTGCTATGTCGCATCACGCACCTTTCTTGAAGAAAGATGTGCTTACCAACCTGTTGTGGAGTATGATTCCCGAAACAAAGGCTTTCTGCCCGCGTGGTTTGGGTATCATCCCGTACAAGTTGCCCAGTTCTATCGAATTGGCGGATGCCACCATCAAGGAACTCAACGAGTACGATGTGGTAATGTGGGAAAAACACGGTGCTTGCGCCGTTGGTCTGGACATCATGGATGCTTTCGACCAGTTGGACGTATTGAGCAAATCGGCCCAAATCTACATTAATGCCAAGAATATGGGCTTTGAACCTGCTGGTATGAGCCAGGAACAAATGAAAGAGATGACTGTTGCATTTAATTTACCTAAATAAACTGTATGAATCGTATTATATTAAACGAAACATCGTACTTCGGCGCAGGTTGCCGCAGTGTGATTGCCCAGGAAGCCGCTCGCCGCGGTTTCAAGAAAGCATTCTTCGTAACAGACAAAGACCTGATTAAATTTGGCGTAGCTGCCGAAGTAACTAAAATTCTTGAAGCCGGCAATATTCCTTACGAGACATACAGTGATGTAAAGGCTAATCCTACCATCAAGAACGTACTGAACGGCGTAGCTGCTTACAAAGCATCGGGTGCCGACTTTATCGTGGTGTTGGGTGGAGGCTCGGCTATCGATACAGCGAAAGGTATTGGTATCGTGGTGAACAACCCCGAATTCTCTGATGTGAAGTCTTTGGAAGGTGTAGCCGATACCAAGAACAAGGCAGTGCCTACTTTTGCTTTGCCTACTACCGCAGGTACAGCTGCCGAGGTAACCATCAACTACGTTATTACCGATGAAGATGCTAAGAAGAAAATGGTTTGCGTAGACCCCAACGACATTCCTGCTGTGGCTATCGTTGACCCCGAGTTGATGTATTCTATGCCGAAGGGTTTGACTGCCGCAACCGGTATGGATGCGTTAACTCACGCCATCGAGAGTTACATTACTCCGGGAGCATGGGCTATGAGCGATATGTTCGAGTGGAATGCTATCCAGATGATTGCACAAAACTTGAAAAATGCAGTTGATAACGGTAAAGACGTGGCTGCCCGCGAAGCAATGGCTTTGGCGCAGTATGTGGCCGGTATGGGATTCTCTAACGTAGGTTTGGGGATTGTTCACTCTATGGCTCACCCGTTGGGTGCTTTTTACGATACCCCGCATGGTGTAGCTAATGCACTGTTGTTGCCGTATGTAATGGAGTACAATGCCGAATCGCCTGCTGCTCCCAAGTACATCCAAATAGCCAAGGCAATGGGTGTAAATACCTACGGGATGACTGAGGCTGAAGGTGTGAAAGCTGCCATCGATGCAGTAAAAACACTTTCTTTAAGTATCAACATTCCGCAGAAGTTGCACGAAATCGGTGTGAAGGAAGAAGATATTCCCGCATTGGCCGTAGCTGCTTTCAACGATGTGTGTACCGGTGGTAACCCGCGTCCCACTTCAGTTGCCGATATTGAGGCTTTGTATCGCAAAGCGTTTTAATACATTGTTCACCACAGGGTTGTATAACTCTGTGGTGATTCTTTTATCCACACTAATTATCTATCCATGAAAAGAATTCTAACCTGCTGCATCACCTGCATCATTGCTCTCTCTTTAGCAGCTCAAACAAAGAAGCCGGCCAAAGAAATTGCCGTGCAGATTGCCGACCGCATCCTCTCCTCTACAACTTACGAATTCAAGAACATCGTTACCGGTGAAACTTACAAATCGGTTAAAAACCTCCCGCTCT
>JAVBVL010000105.1:0-38746 GCA_031554285.1 Bacteroides sp. | reverse complement strand
TTGTTCCAACGTGTCGTTAATTAGGGCTGCTTTAATCGAATAATTTCGGCAGAACTCTATGATGTGGTTAATTTGTTCGCGTTTGCTTTTCAGTAAATTGTAACGGTCTTCTTTTACTAATCCTAACTTCCATGCTCTTTCAGTAAGGCGCATATCGGCATCGTCCATACGTAATAAGATACGGTATTCCGCGCGCGAGGTAAACATGCGGTAAGGTTCATCTACGCCTTTGGTAACTAAATCGTCGATTAATACGCCAATATAAGCTTCATCACGTCCCAAAGTGAAAGGTTCGCCACCGTGGCAGTTGATGTGTGCATTAATGCCGGCAATGAGTCCTTGTCCGCCTGCCTCTTCGTATCCGGTGGTTCCGTTTACCTGTCCGGCAAAGAATAAATTCTTAATAACCTTCGATTCCAATGAATGTTTCAGTTGGGTAGGTTCGAAGAAATCATACTCAATGGCGTAGCCCGGTCGATAAATAACCAAGTCTTTGAATGCGGGTATCTTTCTCAATGCTGTAATCTGAATATCCAGCGGAAGCGAGGATGAGAAGCCATTCAAATACATTTCTTGCGTAGTTTCACCTTCGGGTTCCAGAAAGAGTTGGTGCTGGTCTTTGTCGGGGAAGGTCACAATTTTGGTTTCAACACTGGGGCAGTAACGCGGACCGATACTTTGAATTTGTCCGTTGAAAAGGGGAGAATCTGCTAACCCGCTACGTAGAATATTATGTGATTCTTCGGTAGTAAAGCAAGTCCAGCACGGCAATTGTTTGAGGTGACGTATACTGGTATTCATGAAAGAGAATTTGTGGAAATCGTGTTCGCCATCCTGTATTTCCATTAACTCGTAGTTTACGCTACGACCATCGATACGCACCGGTGTTCCGGTCTTCATGCGGTCGTAAGTAATACCGTGTTTTGCGATGGATTCGGTCAATTCGTACGATGCAGGCTCTGCCATACGCCCGCCGGGAAGCATTGTTTTACCTACGTGCATCAGCCCGTTCAGGAAGGTGCCTGCTGTCAGTACAATGCATTTGGCATGGAAGGTTACTCCCCAACAGGTTACTAATCCAACGATTTCACCGTTTTCAACGAGTATTTCGCGCACGGTATCTTGCCAAATATGCAGGCTGGGGGTGTTCTCTAATACTTCGCGCCATGCCCAGATAAACTTATTGCGGTCGCATTGGGCGCGTGGACTCCACATAGCGGGTCCTTTAGAACGGTTTAGGATGCGGAACTGAATGGCTGTCTGGTCGGTAATCAATCCCATTTGTCCGCCCAAGGCGTCAATCTCGCGTACAATCTGCCCTTTGGCAATGCCGCCAACGGCCGGGTTGCAGCTCATCTGCCCAATCTTATTCATGTCCATGGTGATGAGGCACGTCTTCGAACCTAAATTAGCTGCGGCTGCAGCAGCCTCACAGCCCGCATGTCCGGCGCCAATAACTATCACATCGTAGGTAAAGTCCATCTTATCTTTGATTTATAACGCTGCAAAGTTACGAAAAAGTAGATTGCTTTGTATCTTGTTGTGTCTTGTTTGTATAATTACCCCTGTAGTAATGAGTGATTTGAAAGTTTTATGTGTTTTAAAAACGGCGGAATTTCAACCTTTTTGGTAGGATTATTCCTGGAATTGGTTTCATTGTGCTTGTTTGTTAGTTTGCTAAGGCGGGATTGTTGAAGTTGCCTGCTTGCATACCGATAGAATCGGCAATATTCAACAATGGGACATTTCATCGGGTTTTTGTCCGAGAAATAGTGCGTTGATTTATCGTATATCGTGTATATTTTTACAGAATGTCACTCTCTTAGGGCGTCATTTCCTTACTTTTGTTACGGATTATGAAAGAAAGGAGGCATGATGCAAAAACAAGCTGCTGCTAATAGTCATTTTGCAAGTAAATCAGAGAAGCAAACAGGGAGTCTGAAAGCACAGGAAAAGCAACGCCTTTGTCCGGATTGTGCCACTCCCATACCCGGTGGAGCTGAGCTCTGTCCGGGGTGTGGTACTTATGTGGAGCGTGGACACTGTTCGTTCTGTGATTTCGAATTGGAAGAAGACGATGTGTTCTGCCCGGAATGCGGTAATCCGCGGGCTGGAATTGTCTGTTACCAATGTGGAACCCTCAATTTCCGTAGCTTTTGCAGCAATTGCAATACACCGCTCAATGAGTTGGCAGAGGAAGCTTTGGACGACTCGGCGGCAGATCCTGCCTTTGTTCGTATGCAATCCCTGGCGGTAACGCTGAATGAGATAGACCATGCCCTGAGTAACAGGGGAAGCACCCCTTCGGCGAAACCCGATGCATTCGTCAATAACTTGTTAACGCAGTATGACGACCTGCTTACCTCTACCATGCCGAGCCGGGAAAAGAAAACTGCCCCTCATAAAGTGGATAAGGCGGTGCTTTACGAACAAAAAGTGCAAGAGATGCAGCGCATAATGGACGGCCTCAAACCCGAAGAGGGAGAAACACCTCAGATGCAGCGTAACTACTATTCGGCCCGAAGCCTGCCCAATGAAAGAATCCAACCGGGGCATGTTGTTGGCTGGGAGTGCAATTATTGCCGCTGCGTACACCGATATCCCGGTGAGTGCGTTTATAAAGAGCTGGGAGGAAGATGGATTTATAAATAAAATTTAGAATATGGCAGACGATAAAACAATACATTTACGAGATAAAACCGTTCGCTTAAGTGGGGGAGTTCCCCGTGTCAGCGGCGGTGATAAGATGGGCCGGCCGGGTACTACCTCGCTGGGTGGTGGTCGCTCCAACGGTTACCAGTTGAATGATTTCTTTTACCATTCTTTGCGGGTAATCTCCGAAGGAACGGGCGAAGCTCAGATATACCAGGTTGAGCATCAGGGGCGTCCCTATGTATTGAAACTCTATTATCCTGAAGCGCATCCCAACCGTCAGATTCTGAATGTACTCAAGCGGGTAGGTCGCTCGGGTGTATTGGTGGAGCTCATTGACTATGGTGTTTTTACGGACGAAACGGGGGTAGAACGCGATTATGAGTTGATGGAGTATGCCGGTGGTGGTTCGCTGGCAGATTTTAATATGGGAAAAGATGTGGACCGTTTGCGCAAAATTGCGATGCAGGCTGCTATTTCGCTCGACTTCTGTCACCAGAACGGTATTATTCATCGCGATGTGAAGCCTGCTAATTTCCTGTTTGCCGATGAGTCGCAAGAGCGGATGGTACTGAGTGACTTCGGTATCGCCATGTTTTGTGTGGATCCTACCCATCCTAACCCTTCTGAGCAGACACGGACTCCGTTATATGCTGCTCCTGAGCTATACCAAAACGTGATAGACGGTATTGTAGAGATTGATCGTAAGGTAGATTTCTACTCCCTGGGACTGGTACTTCTTTCCCTGTGGTTAGGCGATGACTTTATTCGGGGCGACGAACGGGCGTTTATGAAGAAGAAACTGAAAAACGACCTTCCTTATCCCGACGACCTTCCTGCTGAATTCATTACCCTGTTACGTGGACTTACCATTGCCGACCCTGCTAAACGTTGGGGATTTGATGAGATAAAGAACTGGTATAGAGGAGAAAACGTTCCGTTGGAGCTTAATCCTAACAAGGAGATGAATATTGTGTTCAGCTCCACCCAACGACTGTTGGCACGTTCGGCACAAGAACTGGCACGCTTGATGTGGGAGCATTCTGCCTTGGGTATCAAGTACTTGTACAGCGGGCGAATTACGGAGTGGCTCAAGGAGTACGATATGCCCGAAGTAGCGATTGAGGTAGACCGCATTGTAGAAGTGCATTGTCCTAAGAATCAGCAAGAAGGCTTGCGCGCTGCCTGCCATACCATTGATCCCGATATGCCTTACCTGATAGCTTGCGAAAGCGAGGACCAGAAGGTATATGAAGTAGAATGTGTGGAGCCTGATGATGTGATACGCGCCTACCGTGACCATAAATTTACTCCCGAAGCTCAAAAAGCATTGTCAGGCTATGGATTCCTGGTTTGGTTCAGCACCTTGGATGAACCGGTAGTGTACGAAGAGTTGAAACAGCTTATTGGAAAAGGTAAAGGAGACATGTTGTTCGATGTGCTTTACACAATAAACAAGCGTGTTTCGTTTAATTTCTACTTCCCCGACGAAGCAACACGCCCCGATTACTGCTTCTCTGCCAAACAGATAGCCGAATATGTTACGGGACGTATGGCAAGTGCTTATTACCGCCAGAAGTTTGCCGATACCGTAACCGGTGAAGGCATGGAACAACCCGAAGATACCTTGAAGCGCCTGTACGCTTACTTTGGCAGTAAGGGGTGGACGGATGCTACACAGTGGGTGCAGTCCTGTTTTGTATTCGATTCACCCGAGAATCAGGAGAAATGCAGCCCCTACAACATTGCTATTGCTACTTATCGGGGCATTAAAGGTTTGGGTTACTCACCCTATTATGAGTTTTCCGGTTGCAAGAAACGTGTGTTTTCGCCCGATGAATTGGGCAGTATTCCCCGTGAAGAGATAAAAACAGAGATGGAACGCGGGCGCTTGAAGGAGTGGCTCACCATCTTTTATCATGAAGACCCATACATTACCTTCAGCGAGAAATACGATTATGAAAAGCAGGTAAGAGCCTATTTGCTGAAGCTGAAAGAACTGAATCCCGAAGAATCGTGCGTGGTGAAATACACCGCTGCCAAAGCCTTGGCCCGTAAAGGGAGGGTGTCTATTGAGAAGAAAAAAACAATCTTCCAAAGCGTGCGCGTACTATTATCGCTGTTAACCTTTCTTCCGTTACTTATGTTGCTTGCACTGTGTGTGCTTCGTAAATATCCATCGTGGGATGGGCTGTTGCCTCTTTTCCCGTGGCCGATGTTTGTGGCTGTGCTTGTGGGTTCGGGTTGTTGGCAGTTCTTGCTCCGTAAGTTTGATGCTGCCGAACTGTTCCGTTGGCAGGAGTTGCGTAACGTGCTCTTCTTTTATTACCTCTCGTTGGGTGTCTTCTATTTTATCCCGGCGCAGTATGGGTGGATTTATATGCTTGCTTGTACCGTTACATTGATTATACACGTTATTCGTAAACCGGTAATCTCGGTGAAAACGCCTAATTTGTCGACCGAAAAGGATTTTGAGGTCGAAGAACTGGAACCCTTGTACCAGGCATTTAAAGATGAACAGGTACGCTCTGCTCAAGAGACGAGGCAAGCGTTAGATGCTAAGAAAGCCACCGCTTTCACCAAGGCTACCCGCCGTTTTGTGCGTATCATCGTACCCTCGATGGTGGTAGCATGGGCTTTGTTGAGCGCTTACATCTATTATCATCCCAATATGTCGGTTATCGGAGGAAAGAAAATAGCCGGTTACGGACAGGTAGTATCTTTGCAAGATAGTTATTGGAAGGGACTGATTGACAAAGACTACATCATCTTGACTATTGATAAGGTAAATGCTTACTCGGGTCAGATAAGTGGAACACTCTCCTGGAAAGAGTTGGAAGATATAAGCAGCCACCCCCTTGAAGGTACTGTTAATCCTGAAGAAGGGACACTGACTTTTGAGCTAACAGGGAAAGAAACCGGCAAGTATTTGGGTGCTTATACTTGCACTTTGAACGAAACCGGCGATGAGCTGAATGGCACGTTACTGATAGGCAAGAAAGAACTAACTTTCTTTGTCAAACGTGAAACAGTGCTTACCCGCCTGAAAGACTGGTGGAAAACCATAGAGAACTCAGAAGAATAATGCTTTAATATCGATACGATATGCTGTGTGAGAAATGTGAAAAAGAAAACCGAAGCATCGCCCGTTACTGTAAGTGGTGCGGAACGGAGTTGGCACAAGTGGCCGACCCCTTGCTTTCATTAATAGGCATGGAGCAGGTCAAGGAAAACATGCAGGAGCTTATTGCCACCTGTGTTTCCCTGAACCAACGTTCCAAGCGGAACGGACTCTCGTACCGGTTGAGCATGAATACGCTGATTATTGGCGATACCGGAACCGGAAAGACCTTACTGGCTCATACGTTGCAGGAGTTGTTACGTATAAATGGCGTGGTAACACATCCGCAAATACATCTGGTAGATGCGGTGGATTGGTCGGATTTCTGCGAGCGGTGGGACGAAAACATCAAGAAAACCCGGGGTGGGGTACTCTGTATTGAGAATGTACAGAAGCTCTTGCCCGCAGGTTATTCGGATACCATCTATGAGCTCGACAAGTTATTTAACGAAATGACCAAATGGAACAACGACCCGGTGGTGATACTTACCGGTCTCCCCGGCGGATTCGAAGGCTTTTTGGCTGCCAATCCGGCTATCCGTAACCGTTTCCGTTACCTGTTCCGGCTTAGCGGATTTTCGGCGGTGGAGCTCTTTGAGATATGCGCTGAACGACTGAAGGGCAAGTTTGGTCTGCAATTGGATGAACAAGCTGCCAAGCGTCTGTTAGGCTATTTCAAATATGCGTTGAAGAACCGGGACGAATCGTTTGGTCAAGCACATTTAGCCGTTGAAAAGGCGGAAAATATCTTCACCACCCAACTAAAACGCGCCATGGGCAGCAGTGAAGATTGCATAGTACTTCCTGAAGACATTACCGGGAAAGTGTACGAGGAGAAGACGGCTGCCGAGATCATGGCGGGACTGGAACGCTTCATTGGACTGGATAATGTAAAGGAAGAAGTACGCAGTCTGCTCTCGTTTATCGAAATGGAAAAGATGCGCAACGGAGGCCGTCTGCCCGAGTTGAAGCTCCATTATGTATTTACCGGTAACCCGGGGACGGGGAAAACAACGATTGCCCGCGTCATGGCAGAGGTATTCCAGTCGTTAGAAGTGCTTCCTACCGGACATTTGGTAGAGGCCGACCGTGCCTCGTTGGTAGGGCAGTTCCAAGGCGAAACAGCCATCAAGACCAACGACTTGGTAGACCGTGCTTTGGGAGGTATCTTGTTTATTGACGAAGCATACAACCTGATTCAAGGCGATAACGATGCGTTTGGTAAAGAAGCCATCAATACATTGTTGAAACGTTTGGAAGACGATAAGGGTAAGTTTATCTGCATCGTAGCGGGTTATTCCAAAGAAATGTTCGATTTCATCGATGCTAACCCCGGATTGAAGTCGCGTTTTAACCGAACCATCGAGTTTAAAGACTACCAACCGCACCACATGGTGCAGATATTTTCCAAGTTACTTGAAGGCGACCGGATGCAATTGGATGCACCCGCCGAGGAGAACCTGCCTGCTTTCTTTGAACGGATGTATGCTGTGCGCGACCGCAACTTCGGTAACGCCCGTGAGGTGGTAAAAGCATACGAACTGGCTAAGAACCGCCAGGGAATACGTCTGCGTGAACAGTACAAATCGGCTCCGATGGATCTTGATGCGCTGAACCGGATTACCCGCGAGGACATTGAAGGCAGTGAAGCACTGGAACAACGCAGCTTGACAGATGTACTCGAAGGAATGAACGAGTTTATCGGCATGAATACGGTCAAAGAGGCCATTAAGGAGTTAGCTCGTCAGGCCGAATTCAACCGCATGCGTACAGAACGCGGTATTGGTAAGGCAGAAATACAACCCATTCACGTGGTGCTTACCGGTAATCCCGGCACAGGAAAAACCACCATTGCCCGTAAACTGGGTGAGATATTCAAAGCCATTAAAGTATTGCCTTCGGATAAAGTGATAGAGGCCGACCGCAGCAAGATGGTAGGTCAATACCAGGGTGAAACACCTAAATTGGTAAATAAATTGTGCGACCAGGCCATGGGAGGTATCCTCTTTGTAGACGAAGCCTATACCCTGGCACCCGTGAACAGTGGTGGCGAGAAAGATACCTATGGCACCGAAGCCATCGAAGCACTGATGAAGCGCATGGAAGACGACCGGGGTAAGTTTGTGGTGATAACAGCCGGATACCGCACAGAGATGGAGAACTTCCTCCGTGCCAACCCGGGGCTGGAAAGCCGCTTTACGCACCGCCTGCACATTGACGATTATACCAAGGACGAATTGCTGCAAATTTTTGCCGACCTGGCACGCCGCAAATCGTACTCCTTTACCGATGAGGCATTGGAAGTTGCTCGCAAAGCCATTCAGCAACGGGTAGATGCCGGCAAACGTAACTTCGGCAATGCCCGCGAGATGCGCAAACTTTTTGACGAAACCCAGCAGCGCATGTCCACCCGCCTGATGACTACCTCCCGGGAGGAATTGTCGGACAATCATTTTACGTTGATTCAAGCCCCGGATATTCCTTATGATGCTCCCGCCGAAGTGGATATGGGAGTTTGCATGGCTGAATTGAACGAACTCACCGGCTTAGAAGGCGTGAAGAGCGCTGTAGCCGATATGGTAGGCTTCCTCAACATGGAACGTCAACGCGCCCTGGCAATGGGACTGAAACCCGAAGGAATCAAAGACCACTTTGTATTTACCGGCAACCCCGGAACTGGAAAAACAACCGTGGCACGTATCATGGCGCGTGTGTTCCACTCACTGGGCATCTTACCTATCGATACCCTGGTGGAAGCCGACCGTAGTGCCCTGGTAGCCGGATACAGTGGGCAAACCGCCATTAAAACCAACCAACTCATCGACCGCGCCCTGGGAGGCGTACTGTTTATTGACGAAGCCTACACGTTGGCAGATGATGCAGCCTCGGGTGGATTTGGCAAAGAAGCCATCGATACCTTATTGAAACGGTTAGAAGACGACCGGGGTAAGTTTATCTGTATTGTAGCCGGATATACCAATGAGATGGAGCAGTTTATCCGCACCAATCCCGGTTTGCAATCGCGTTTTACCCGTTACATTCACTTTGACGACTACGCTCCCGATGCCCTGGCGGTTATCTTCCGCGGCATTGTAGCCAAGCGCAACCTGAAACTGACCGAAGAAGCCGGGCAGATGCTGGTTCCCTACTTTGAGCAGATTTATGCCCAACGCGATGCCCACTTCGGAAATGCTCGCGTAGCCCGCGTACAGGTAGAACAGGCATTGGTACGGCAAGGTAAACGCCTGATGGCGATGATAGGCAAGGAAGGATTCAGTCCGGAACAATTGCTCTGGATAACCCCCGAAGATATTGACGAAACGTTGAACGGATAAAAGCGAGTGCGGTATGATAGTATGTCCTAAATGTAAAGAAGAGATAGAAGACGACAGCTTGTATTGCGACCAGTGTGGTGACGAGTTGAAAGTTTGCCCCAAATGCCAATCGCTTAGCCGGGGTAAACGCTGTACCCAGTGCGGTGGTGCCGTGGTAACAAAGTCGGGAGCAGCGCAGTCTGCATCGGCACAACTGTCTGCCCGGGAAACGTTATACATGGTGAATGCCTCGCAAGGTATTTGTCTCGAAATTGTCGACGGTGGTATCATTGGGCGTAAGCAGGGCAATTACCTGTCGGTATTCTCTACCCAGATGTATGTGTCGGGTGTACATGCCCGTTTTGCCTTTGACAATTCAGCCAACCGATGGAGCGTTGCCGATCAGGACTCTACCAACGGAACGTTTGTAAACGATACTCCCTTAGCTCCTGAAACTCCCCATTTCATCGGAAAAGGCGACCGCCTGAGAATAGCTGCTATGGAGTTTGTAATTGAATAACTCATGGCAAAGAAGAGTTTCCAAGAGAAGATACAACTCCAGATAGAGGCGGTGAGCGACCGGGGATGCGTGCGTAACCGGAACGAGGACATGATTTTGGTAGGCGAATCCCGTGTCAGGGATGGCTATTTTTCCCTCTCTAAAAGTGTATCTGCTACCGATTGTTGGGTGATAAGCATTGCCGATGGAATGGGCGGGCAACGCGGAGGCGATATAGCCAGTGAAATGACTATTGGCAATTTGTGTAGTTTGGTAGCCTCCCTTCCTTCCGGAATGAGCCGGGAGCGCCTGTACGACTGTTTTGCCGATTGGGTACAGCGTACCCACCGGGAATTAATAAAAGGGGGCGATAGCGAACCCGAACTGTACGGAATGGGAACCACGCTTACCGGATTGTTAATCTACGAAGGTTCCCTATATACCTTCAACGTGGGCGATAGCCATATTTACCGCTACCGTGACGGCGTGTTACGTCAACTCACTGTAGACCACAGCCTGCGTAATAAAATGGGCGATATGAGTTTGCCTGCCAATGCTATTTATAACTCAATAGGAGGTGGAAGCGCCGTATTTATTGATATGGAGGAGGTAAAATCGCAACCCTTTGTCGACGACCTCTTTTTACTCTGTTCAGATGGATTGTATGATATGCTACCCGATGAAGAAATTGAGCGTTTGCTCCTGTCCCGTTCTTCTCTTACATCTTTGATGGATTCAACCAAAGCTGCCGGTGGATTCGATAATATTTCGATAGCACTGGTAAAGATTACCCGGTTAGATTAGCTCTTATCTCCCTGCTGTATGCTTATTGCGCCATTCGGTAGGAGTAACCCCTGTAACATTCTGGAACCGGTGGTGGAAGTTGGTACGGTCGTGAATACCTACCAGTGTGCCTACTTCTGCCAATGAAAGCTCCGGCTGCTCAATCAGCAGTCGTTGTGCCTCTTCAATGCGCAGTTGCGTGCGCCAGGTCTTGAAACTAATACCCATATGGGTGTTGAAGTGCCTTGACAGGTAACTCCGGTTAGTTCCCATTGAAACGGCAATATCATCCAGTGAAATACCCGCTTCCGTATATTTCTTTTGCGCTACCCAGTCTTTGAGCGACTCCTCCAGGTGCTGGTCTAAATCCTGAATGGGGAGGATGGGTTTCTCCTCAACTACCGGTGCAGGGGTACTGATGGCAGGATACACTTGCTGGAACAAAGTAGCGTAGTTATTGATTTTAATAGCCAGGTAGATATAAAAGGAGGTATATACTATCACAAACACATCATAAATGAAGTGGCTGAAAAACGGCGACAGCAACGAAATAACTCCGATACTGAGCGAGAGGTAGAACACCTGCTTAATCCACAAGAATCGTCTTTCTTCCTCTTCGGCATAGTAATCGTCCATTTGTTCCAGGCAGATTTTGTATTTCCGGCGGAATAGTAAGGTATAATAGCATAATTGGAGAAAGTACAGCGCTACCGCGAAGTAAAAAGTTCCTTCTGTAATGGCAGAGTCATAGCGCAGGAAGGTAGGGAAGAGGTTACTTATTATAAGGAGCGGCAGGAGGAGATGCTTAAATACGTTCCGGTAGGTGAGGTAGTTGGGTTGCAACAGGGTAATCAGGGCGAGGGTAAACAGCATACTCTCAAAACTGGCAATCATCAAAATCATTGACTTCTGCGTCTCCGCATCCAGGTGCGCTTTGTCCAGATGAAACTCCAGAATCCCCGGAATAGCCAGAATGAAATAGGCACAAGCCAACATCAGACGCGATTTACGAAACTTATGCATCTGAGATTCCTCCGGTACATGCGCTGCCAACATGGTAAGCGCTTGAATAACAATTACTATACCCGAGACAAATGTGATGTAATAACTATCCAGTTCAAACATCGGTATCTGTTTGTTTTAGGCTTGGAGGCGTAGCTCCAACGCCTTATTTTCGGCTGCTTCCATAAGCTCCCGTTCGCCGGGACCTTTGTCGTTGATACCGCATAGGTGCAGTACCCCGTGAATAATGGTGCGGTGCAACTCTTCTTCGTAGGTGGCAGCAAACTGCTCGGCATTGGTACGTACGGTGTCGAGGCTGATAAACAGGTCGCCCGAGAGGCGGTCGCCCGCGCAATAATCAAACGTAATGATGTCCGTATAGTAATCGTGTTGCAGGTATTCGCGGTTTACCTCCAGAATCTTCTCGTCCGAGCAGAAGATGTAGGCAATATCACCCACTCTTTTTCCATAAGTCGCTGCAACGGCTTTCACCCATTCTGTTGTTTCCCGCTTCTTGATACCCGGCATTTTAACGCCCTCGGCATGATAAGTGATGGCCATAACTGTGTCTATTTAAAAGAAGAACAAATAACTAATCAAAATGGCGGCTATAATTCCGGTGAAATCGGCAATTAATCCGCAAGTCACCGCATTACGTGTTTTAGTGATACCCACGCTGCCAAAATATACCGCGAGGATGTAGAACGTAGTGTCCGAAGCTCCACGTACTACGCAACTGGTGCGGCCTACAAACGAGTCGGCTCCCCATTCCTTCATGGTATCAATCATCAAGCCGTTGGCACCGCTACCGCTGAGCGATTTCATCAGGGCGGTGGGCAGAGCGCCTACAAAACTGGTATCCAGTCCGCAGAAGGCAACAATCGAGCCAATGCCGTCGACCACCAAATTCATGGCACCCGAGGTGCGGAATGCCGCAATACCTACCAGGAAAGCAACCAGATAGGGGATAATGCGCACGGCGGTGGTGAAACCCTCTTTGGCACCCTCAACAAAGGAGTCGTATACGTTAATCTTTTTGCGTACCCCCGTGAGGATAAACATCAGAATCACGCTAAACAGGATAATATTGGCAACCAAGGTAGAATAAGTGCCCATTTCATCGCGCGACGAAATGGTAAACAGGTAAATCAATCCGGCAAAGAAGAGGCTGATAACTCCCAATAAAATCAGCATCGGTTTATTAATCAGGTTGATGCGTTGGAAAATGCTCACGGCAATCACTGCTGCCAGTGAAGAGATAAAGCTCGTCATCAGGATGGGGATAAATACATCCGTAGGCTGCGCGGCGCCCATCTGTGCACGGTACACCATAATAGAAATAGGAATCAGAATCAATCCCGAGGTGTTGAGCACCAGGAACATAATCATGGGGTTGGTGGCGGTATCTTTCTTCGGATTGAGTTCCTGCAGCTCCTTCATGGCTTTCAGTCCCATGGGCGTAGCGGCATTGTCCAGTCCCAACATATTGGCAGATAGATTCATAAAGATAGAACCCATGGCAGGATGTCCCTTCGGTATATCAGGAAACAAGCGGCAGAATACCGGGCTCAGCCAACGTGAGAGGGCAGCAATCAGTCCGCTGTTTTCGCCAATCTTCATAATTCCTAACCAGAGCGACAGGATACCGGTAAGTCCGAGGGAGATTTCAAAGGCAGTTTTAGAAGAGTCGAACGTAGAGTTCATGATGTCTGTAAAAATCTGCGTGTCGCCCATGAATATAAGTCTCACGAGTGCTACAATAAAGGCGATAACGAAAAAGGCTACCCAGATGTAATTTAAAACCATACTCTTCCTATGTAAATAATCGCCAAAGATAAAAGAATTTCCTCTATTTGTGTGGGTAAATATCCATAACATCAAGATTTTCGTTTATTTTTGGGCATTTTATAGACAGGCATTTGACATGAAAACAAAGGCAAAAGAGATTCAACTGGAATTAGAGGCGTACATCGACCCCGTAAAGCGGGAGTACCTGCCCAACTTCTTCAAAACCGGGAAGGGACAGTATGGCGAAGGCGATAAGTTTTTGGGTATCGTAGTTCCCAACATCCGTTTGGTGGCGAAAAAGCATAAAGAGGTGCCGTTCGAAGTCATGGCGGAGTTGCTGCAAAGTCAGTGGCATGAGTGCCGGCTGTGCGCCCTGCTCATGTTAGTGGAGCGTTTCAAAAAGAGCCCCGAGACTGAACGGGAAGCCATCTACCGCTTTTACCTTTCGCAAACCGCGAAGATAAACAACTGGGATTTGGTTGACCTGTCCGCCCCGTTCATCGTGGGCGAATTCCTGAAAGATAAATCCCGTGAAGACCTCTACCGCCTGGCAGACAGCACCCTGCTTTGGGACCAACGCATCGCCGTGGTAGCCACCGAAACACTTATCAGGAACAACGATTTCACCGATATTCTCCGTTTATCCGAGCGCTTGCTGCAACACAAACACGACCTGATGCAGAAAGCCATCGGTTGGATGCTTCGCGAGGTGGGCAAGCGTGATAAAGACCTGTTGGTGCAGTTCCTCGAGAAGCATAGCAAAGTAATGCCCCGCACCATGTTGCGCTACTCCATTGAGAAGTTCTCTGAAGAAGAACGTGCCTATTTTATGAAGCGGTAGAATCGTTGAAATGCTTCGTTATGACTACAGAAGATAAAATAAAGTATTTCGATAACCGGGAAGATTGGCGGAAGTGGCTCACTGATAACTTTGAGACCGCCAACGAGGTCTGGTTTGTATTTCCCCAGAAATCTTCGGGCAAGAAGAGTGTTCATACAACGATGTGGTTGAAGAAGCCCTTTGCTTCGGGTGGATTGATAGTACCATAAAGCCGCTCGACAACGAGCAACGCATTCAACGTTTCACGCCCCGCAACCCTAAAAGCACGTACTCGCAAGCCAATAAAGAGAGGCTTAACTGGCTGTTGGAACATAAAATGATACACCCAACGTTAGAGGATACCATACGCCATGTCTTATCTCACCCTTTCATCTTCCCCCGTGACATCATTAACCGGTTGAAAGAAGATGAAACAGCCTGGAAGAACTACCAACAATTCTCCGATGGATACAAGCGTATTCGAATTGCCTACATTGAGGCAGCCAGGAAACGACCGGAAGAATTTGAAAAGCGGTTAAACAACTTTATTCATAAAACGAGAGAGAATAAAACCATAGCGGGGTTTGGAGGAATTGAGAAGTACTATTGATACCCTCTACGAATTTAAGGATAATTTACTCTATATCGTCGATTTAAACAAGTTGATAGAACCATAATCCCTCTTTTTGCGTAACTTTGCGCATCGCTTAACCCAAAGAAAAGCATGGAACAAGAAGATTTTGACATACGTAACCACCAGCCCACCGGTCGCGAACGCGATTTTGAGAACGCCCTCCGCCCCCTCTGCTTTGAGGACTTCAACGGGCAGGACAAGGTGGTAGAAAACCTTCGCATCTTCGTGAAGGCTGCCCGCTTGCGTGGCGAAGCGCTGGATCATGTGCTGCTGCATGGCCCTCCCGGATTGGGAAAAACTACCCTCTCAAACATCATAGCCAACGAACTGGGCGTAGGATTCAAGGTTACTTCGGGACCCGTACTCGACAAGCCGGGCGATTTGGCAGGCGTACTCACCAGTCTGGAAGCCAATGATGTGTTGTTTATCGACGAGATTCACCGCCTGTCGCCTGTGGTCGAGGAATATCTTTACTCAGCCATGGAAGATTACCGCATCGATATTATGATTGATAAAGGTCCGTCGGCGCGCAGCATCCAGATTGATTTGAATCCGTTTACACTGGTAGGAGCTACCACCCGCAGTGGTTTGCTCACCGCCCCGTTGCGTGCCCGCTTCGGTATCAACCTCCACTTGGAATATTATGACGACGATGTGCTTACGGGTATCATCCGCCGTTCCGCCTCTATACTCGATGTACCTTGTTCCAATCCCGCTGCAGGTGAGATTGCTTCGCGCAGCCGGGGTACCCCGCGTATTGCCAATGCCCTGCTGCGCCGTGTGCGCGACTTTGCCCAGGTAAAAGGCAGCGGTTCCATCGATACCGAGATAGCCAAGTATGCCCTTGAAGCATTGAATATCGACCGCTACGGACTCGATGAAATCGACAATAAAATACTTTGTACCCTGATTGATAAGTTCAAAGGAGGTCCGGTGGGTATTACCACCATTGCCACCGCTTTGGGCGAAGATGCCGGTACCATTGAAGAGGTGTACGAGCCGTTCCTAATTAAAGAAGGTTTCCTGAAACGTACTCCGCGTGGACGTGAAGTAACTGAGCTTGCTTACAAGCATCTGGGACGCAACTATTACAACAGTCAACCCAATTTGTTTAGTGAATAGAGTGCTATCGCTAAACGTAAACTCCTAATCACTACAATTGTGGCAGGACTCAAATCATTAGCAAAAGATACAGCCATTTATGGTGTAAGCAGTATTGTAGGTCGTTTCCTGAACTACCTGTTGGTGCCCTTGTACGTAGCCGTAATGCCAGCTTCGGGTGGTGAGTACGGGGTAGTAACCAACATGTACGCCATTATTGCCTTGCTGTTGGTGTTACTTACCTACGGCATGGAAACCGGCTTCTTCCGGTTTGCCAACGAGAAGGGTGGCGACCCGATGAAAGTGTACTCCTCCATCCTTATCTCCGTAGGAAGCACTTCCTTGCTGTTCATCTTCCTCAGCCTCCTGTTTCTGCAACCCATTGCCAATTTTATGGGTTACCGCGAACATCCGGAGTATTTGGGTATTATGCTGTTGGTAGTGGCAATCGATGCATTCCTTACCATTCCCTTTGCCTTCCTACGGTTCAAGAAACGGCCTATTAAGTTTGCCGCCATCAAGCTGTTCAACATCCTGATAAGCATCCTGCTCAACCTCTTCTTCCTGGTAGCCTGTCCGTGGTTAAGCCAACGCTTCCCCGATTTGTTTACCTGGTACAACCCCGAGTACCGTGCCGGATACGCCTTTATAGCCAACCTGATAGCCAGTGTGTCGCAGCTCATCTTCTTCGTGCCCGAGTTACGCGGCTTCCGTTATGTATATGACTCCGCCTTGATGAAGCGCATCTTCCGCTACTCCTTCCCGATGCTTATTCTCGGAATTGCCGGCATCCTGAACCAAACGGTCGATAAGATTATCTATCCCTTCCTGTTTCACAACGAAGCCGAAGCACACATACAACTCGGTATCTACGGGGCGGCAAGTAAGATAGCCATGATTATGGCGATGTGCCTGCAAGCCTTCCGCTATGCCTACGAGCCGTTTGTATTTGGCAAAAGTAAGGAAGGCGATAATCGGGTGATGTATGCGCAGGCCATGAAATACTTCATTCTCTTTACCCTGTTGGGCTTCCTGGGCGTGATGTTCTACTTGGACATCCTGAAATACATCCTCAAACCCGACTACTGGATAGGTCTGCGTGTAGTACCCATTGTCATGGCAGCCGAGATGCTGATGGGCGTGTACTTCAACCTCTCCTTCTGGTACAAACTCATCGACGAAACCCGTTGGGGAGCTTACTTCTCCGGCATTGGGTGCGTGGTAATTATTGCGCTGAATATCCTCTTTGTACCCACCTACGGATACATGGCCTCCGCTTGGGCAGGTTTGGCAGGATATACCACCGTTACCCTGCTGTCGTACTTCATCGGGCAAAAGAAGTACCCCATTGCTTACGACCTCAAAAGCATTGGCAAGTACGTAGCCCTGGCAGCCGTGCTGTACATTGCCGGCGAGTACATCCCCATCGGCCACGTAGTGCTGCGCTTGCTCTTCCGTACCGTACTGTTGCTGCTATTCTTAGCCTATATCGTACGAAATGACCTGCCGCTGCAACACATTCCCTATGTAAACCGTTTTATGAAAAAGAAATAACCAACCATGATTAACAAACGAATAATCGGACTACTGATAGTCCTCCTGGGATACTTCCCCGCACAAGCCGACGAAGGCATGTGGGTACTTGGTGATATGAACAAGCAAACCCGCAAAACCATGAAAGAAATGGGTTTGCAACTCTCTGCCGACGAACTCTATAACCCTAAGAAATCCTCACTGACAGATGCCGTGGTAAGCTTCGGCGGCTTCTGCTCCGGCGTAGTAGTGTCCGGTGACGGACTGGTATTTACCAACCACCACTGCGGATTCAGCAGCGTACAGCAACACTCTACTCTGCAGCACGATTACTTGACGAATGGCTTTGTAGCCCGCACCCGTCAGGACGAACTGCCCAACCCCGAACTGTTTGTCCGCTTTCTTATACGCAACGAAGATGTCACCAAGCGGGTATTGAAAGTAGCCGCTACAGCCAAAAGCGAAGCCGAACGCAACGTTTTGGTCGACTCCATCGCCACATTAATCACCAGCGAGGTGGCAGCCAAAGATTCTACTCTGTTCGGAGTAGTCGACTCCTACTATGCAGGTAACGAGTACCGCCTCTCCGTATACCGCGATTACACCGATGTACGCCTGGTATTTGCTCCGCCCTCCTCAGTGGGTAAGTTTGGTTGGGATACCGACAACTGGATGTGGCCCCGCCACACAGGCGACTTTTGTGTATTCCGTATCTATGCCGGAAAAGATAACCTCCCAGCCGAGTACTCCGCCGATAACGTGCCGTACCATCCCGCCTACGTGGCGCCCATCTCCCTGGCAGGCTACAAAGAGAGCGACTTCTGTATGACGTTGGGCTATCCCGGTAGTACCGAGCGCTTCTTATCCTCTTTCGGAATCGAAGAACGCATGAACACCATGAACCAAGCCATGATTGATGTGCGTGGCGTGAAACAAGCCATCTGGAAGCGCGAAATGGATGCGCGCCCCGATATCCACATTAAATACGCCTCCAAGTACGATGAAAGCTCCAACTATTGGAAGAACAGCATCGGCATGAACAAAGCCATCCGCCAACAACATGTACTGGAAAAGAAACGCGAAGCCGAAGCACGCCTCAAACGTTGGATACAGCAGAACGAAGCACAAAACCCGGACATGCTGCACCTGCTCACCAACCTGGAACTGAATTATAAGAACCGCAAAGAAACCACCCGTGCCATGGCATACTACGGCGAGTCGTTCGTGAACGGTCCCGAGTTGATGCAACAAGCGCTTGCCATCCTTAATTTCGACTTTGAAGCCGAAGAGAAGCAAGTTGCCTCGCACCTGAAGAAAATCCTCGAAAAATACGACGATTTGGACGTATCCATCGATAAGGAAGTCTTTGTTGCCATGATTAACGAGTACCGTTCCAAAGTAGATGCCAAGTACCTGCCTTCCTTCTATGCCACCATCGATACCTTGTATAATGGTAACGGACAAGCCTTCGTAGACTCCCTCTACGCCCATTCCGACATCACCTCACCCAGTGGCTTGAAACGTTTCTTTGAACGCGATACCACATACGACTTGTTAAGTGACCCTGCCATCAACCTGGGCATCGACCTCATTGTAAAATACTACGAGATGAATGCCGAGGTAACGCCCCCCACCGAAGAAGTAGACCACAACGAACGACTGCTCAATGCCGCCATGCGGCGCATGCAGAGTGACAGAACCTTCTACCCTGATGCCAACTCCACGATGAGGCTCAGCTTTGGTTCCGTACGCGGCTATTCCCCCTTTGATGGTGCTGAGTACGACTACCGCACCACCGTAAAAGGTATCTTTGAGAAAGTACAAGCTCATCGCGGCGATCCCGACTTCTACGTACAGCCCGAGATACTCTCTCTGTTTGCTGCCAACCAATTCGGTCGTTACGCCGATGAAAAGGGCGAAATGAACGTCTGCTTTATCTCTAACAACGACATTACGGGAGGTAACTCCGGCAGCGCTATGTTTAACGGTAAGGGCGAATTGCTCGG
Source organism: Bacteroides sp. (assembly GCA_031554285.1). GTDB lineage: Bacteria > Bacteroidota > Bacteroidia > Bacteroidales > Bacteroidaceae > Bacteroides. Next base: position 19,493 of record JAVBVL010000105.1, on the reverse strand, counting down.
TCTCGCTTTCGATGGAAACTGGGAAGCCATGAGCAGCGACATCATCTTTGAACCCGACCTGCAACGTTGCATCGGAGTAGATGTGCGCTACATTCTCTTTATGATTGAGAAGTACGGCGAGGCAGGTAACCTGATTGCCGAATTGAATCTCCGCCAGGCGAAATAACGCGTGTTTTTATACAAGGAATGGTTTTCTTCGTCACTTTGGGTGCACTATGGGAAAATTCTCAAACGAATTGATTTCAATCTGTCATCTGTCACCAAATGAAATAATGGATTGACTGGTAGACAAATAGCGGGTGATAGATGCCTTTTTATCTATCACCCGCATCTGTCATCTATCACCATGTGTGTCGTCCTAAGTAGTAATATAAGATTTATTTGCGTTGCTAATTACGTATTTACTGTATGTTTAGTCGCTTTTATACCGTAATCAAGTGAGCCCACCTGGCAGGGCCCATCAGCCCACCTGGGCGGGCTCATCGTCCCACCATGCAGGGCTCATGGGCCCTGCCGGATGGGCTCACTCTATGAAACCGAAGTATGACTTAATAGTCTGATATAATGAATAAATAAGCCCTTGAAATAAACCTTTTTGTATAGAAACAAAAAAGCAACTAACTTTTGAGGAGTTAGTTGCTTTTATTATTTACTTTGGGAAGTAAGTTATTTCTTTTTCCGCTTTGCCCAGCCTTCTTCGCTGAAATCAGGTTCTTCACCACGGAAGAATTGCTTCCAGTCGTCTTTAGGCCCGCGAGAAGTGGTGTAACCACGTTCTTCCCGGCTGGCTTTATTTTTCTTGGCGGGAGCAGCTTCGTGAGCAGGTTTTTCTTTGTTGAAAGAATCTCTTTGACCGTATTCCTTCTTGCCATACTCTTTCTTGCCGTATTCCTTTTTAGGAGCATCGTCGCGGCGACCGTAACCACCTTCGCGTTTACCGTAAGCTCTGGGTTTGTCCTCGCGGTTGCCATAACCTCTTGAACGCTCACCTCCTTCGTTGGAGCCACGCTTTCTGTCGCCATCGGCAGGTTCGTCACCGGCAACTTCTACCATCACCTTGCGACCGCCAAACTTGGCGCGGTTCAAGGCTTTTACTACGGTTTGCGCCTCTTTCTCGTCTACCTCAAAGAAGGAGTAGTTCTTCATCAGGTCAATACGTCCTAATTCAATGCGTCCACGCGTGTTAGCGTTGAGCAGGCTAATCAATTCGGCAGGGAAGAAGCCGTCTGTTTTGCCTAAGTTGATGAACAAACGGGTAAATCCGGCTTCTGCCTGACGACTGCGGGGAGCTCTACCTTCGCTACCACCGCGTGTAGCGCGTTCGCCACGGCCGTCGGTAGGTTGTTCAATCTCGTCACGGTCGCGGTAATATTCCAGGAAGCGGTTGAATTCGTGCGAAACCATACGCTTAATCAAGTCTTCCTTGCTCAGCCATTCCAGTTTGCGATAAATTTCGGGCATGAAGTCGTTAATATCATCCTCGTTTACCTTTACCTTTTCCAGTTCATCGATTACCTTCATGAGCTGCTTGGAGCAGATTTGCTTACCGGTAGGCATTTCACCCTGGATAAATTTCTTGGCAATGATATGCTCGATGGCGCGCAGCTTTCCTTTCTCGCGCAGATTGATAATGGCAATGGAAGTACCCGTCTTTCCGGCACGGCCGGTACGACCGCTACGGTGGGTATAACTTTCCGTATCATCGGGCAAACCGTAGTTAATTACGTGCGTAAGGTCGTCCACGTCCAATCCGCGGGCAGCCACGTCGGTAGCTACCAACAGTTGCAGGTTGCGGATGCGGAACTTCTGCATCACGGTGTCACGTTGTGCCTGCGAGAGTTCGCCGTGCAGTGAATCGGCGCTATAACCTTCCTGCATCAACTTATCGGCAATCTCCTGTGTTTCCTTGCGGGTGCGGCAGAAGATGATACCGTATATCTGCGGATAATAATCGACCACACGCTTCAGGGCAGCGTATTTATCCTTGGCATGAACGGTGTACACCACGTGTTTCACGTTACTGGTGCTTTCGTTCTTGCGGCCGATGGTAATTTCTTTGGCATCGCGCAGGTAGTTCTTTGAGATACGGGCAATCTCGGGACTCATGGTAGCCGAGAAGAGGAGCGTGTTACGCTCTTCGGGTACTCCGGCGAGTATGGCGTTGATGCTGTCGGTAAAGCCCATGTTCAGCATTTCATCTGCCTCGTCCATTACCACGTTCGATATCTTGGCAAGCGAAACGGTACGGCGCTCCATCAGGTCGAGCAAGCGTCCCGGTGTGGCCACAATGATGTGTACGCCGCGTTTGAGGCTGCGTATTTGGCTGTCGATAGAGGAACCACCGTAAACGGGCAGTACCTTTAAATCGTCAATGTACTTGGAGTAATCGTTCAAGTCGCCCGCTATCTGGAGGCAAAGCTCACGGGTGGGGCAAAGGATAAGCGATTGCGGAACGCGGTTCTTAACATCAATTTGCTGGATAAGCGGCAGGCCGAATGCGGCCGTTTTTCCGGTTCCTGTCTGTGCGAGAGCTACGACGTCGTTGTTTTCTCCTAAAAGGTACGGAATTACTTCTTCCTGTACCGGCATGGGATTCTCATATCCCATCTCCTCAATAGCCTTGCGTATCTCCACAGAAACGCCAAGCTCTTCAAATGTCTTCATTAAATAACTGTATATCTTTTATTTTCGGGCGCAAAGATAGATGTTTTTAGTGATTCATTGTGAGGGAATTGCGATTTATTTATCGCTTGACTGTCAAATTGTTATTAGAATCGGTGGTGAGAAGCAGCTCGCGGAGCTTGTCAATGTCAAAAGTGGTGAGGCCGATGCCTTCCTTGAGGTAGTTGTCCATGGTGCCGTAGGAGCGTTCTACTTCGTCCCAGGCGGCATAAAGGTACTCTTCTTTGGAGGAGAAGAGGGTGGTGAGGGCTTCTTGCACGTTTACCGGCAGGCGGTTGGCTGCTCGCGCGCTTTTGCGGATGTTGTAATATTGGTTGCTCAGGCAGTAATCGTACAAAATGTAGTCCTGGTTCACGTTGAGTGCTGCCAGTATAAGGGCGGCTGCAATGCCTGTACGACCTTTGCCGGTGGAACATTCCAGTACCACGGGGTAGTTACTGGCATCGAGCAATACGTTGAACAGTTGGCGGTAGGAGTCGGTGTAATTACTAATGAGGTAGTGGTTGATGCGTTCGGCAACCCGGTAGATGGTGTCGCTTTGTATCTTTCCTTCGGTGAGTCCTTTGACGATGGCGGGCAAGTCGCCCGCTATAATGGGAATATGTACGGTACGGATGCCCGGCAGTTTGGGGCTACCGATGGCTTCAGCAGGTGAACGAAAGTCTACTACGGTGCGGATGCCTAAGCCTTTCAGCGTTTTCAGGGTAGTATCGTCTAACGTATCTATCTGTGCCGAGCGGTACAGCATACCCCAGCGCACCCGTTCCTGATGGTCATTGAGTGACGGATAGCCGCCCAGGTCACGGAAGTTCTGCACACCGGGCATGTCGATGTTGCGCGTAGCTACCTGTGTAACGTATTTGTTGTTGAATTGCAGGGTGTAGTAGGTACGTTGCAAAGGGTTCTTAGGAACCACGGTCAGATGTCCGTCGGCAATATCCGCCATGCCCACGGGGATGGAACTCATCAGCAGGTGTGGGTTGGCAGAGGCATATACCTTTACTTGTCCGGGGATGGTGGGTGAAGTTTCCCATTTCAAAAGGGAGTTACCTACAGGAGTTTCTTCGCACACCGCTATAATACGGGGAGACGTTTTGCTGCAGGAACTGAGAGTCAGCAAGACTGTAAACCAAGCTAAATAACTCTTATACATAACGATACGATTAAAAATCAGCACAAAGGTATGAATTCCTGATGGAACTGATACCTCTGTTGGGATTATTAAGCGAAAGTCTATATTTTTTAATAGATGGTGTACGTAGCTGCAAACTCCTTGGAAACGTAGTTGTTAAAGCTTTTACAGGCTTCGGCAGCAAAGTCGGTGGCGCATTGCGTTATCTTGTCCCAGGTGCTTTCCGGAAGGGTGGGTAGGTCGTCACGACGTACGTCGTATTTGAGGAGCCCGTATACCAACCCGGCGTTGAAATTATCGCCGGCACCGATGGTACTAACCGTTTCAATAGCAGGTACGGTGTACTCCTTGCTGATGTTTTGGGTGCGGAGCGATACCTGCCCGGCACCTGTGGTGCACAGGAAGTTGGGGCAGTAAAACTTCACCTTGTCTTTGTACACTTTGTCAATTTCATTGAAGCCGTACATGTAGAAGAAGTCTTCCGAAGAGCCGCGTACAATATCGGCAAACTCGTAGTTCTCAATGATGGTGGGTGTCAGTTTCAACGCCTCACCCTTGTGGGTAGAACGGAAATTAGGGTCGTAATAGATAAGAGCACCCTTGTTGCGTGCCTGTTCCAACAGTTCCAGCACTTTCTCGCGCAGTACCGGGTTCAGGGCGAAGTACGAGCCTACCACCACAATATCATCTTCGGTGATGCGCGGGAAGAGTACATCGAGCCGTTGGGCGGGGTAATCCTTGTAAAAGATGTACTCAGCATCGTTGTTGGCATCAAGAAAAGCCAATGATACGGGCGACTTCCCTTCGGGGAATACACTCATGTGCTCGGTGGGTACGTCGTTTTCGCTCATAAAGTCGAGAATCATGCGCCCTACCTTGTCATTCCCCGTTTCGCTGATAAAGTTTACCTGCACGCCCATGCGCGCCAGTGAAATTATGCTGTTAAATACCGAACCGCCCGGCACAGCCACTGAAGGCTGTTCATTGCGGAAGATAACATCGAGGATGGTTTCGCCTATACCAATTACTTTTCGCATAAGAGTTCTCTTGATTTCTCGCCCAGATAGCCACCGTGGTGGCGTTTGGAATATTCTTCGATGGTAAAACCTGTTTGCTGCATGGTTTGCACCACGAGTATATCGCCGATGACGGTCATTACCGTAGTCGAGGTAGTGGGAGTCATGCCCAAGGTGCATACTTCCTGTGGCTTGCCCGTGCTGAGGCATACATCAGCTTGCTTTGCCAAGGGGCTGTCGGGATTACCGGTTATTACAATAAATTTCAATGTCGGGTTCAGGTTGTGCGCCAACAAGGTGAGTTCCACAATTTCGCGTGTTTTACCCGAGTTGGAGATAAGTAGCAGCAGGTCGTTTTCCTGCAAGATGCCCAAATCGCCGTGTTGTGCCTCACTGGGATGCAGAAACACCGAAGGCACGCCCGTAGAACAGAACGTAGTTGCGATGTTCATGGCAATTTGCCCTGCTTTACCCATGCCCGAGGTCACCAATTTCCCTTTCTTCTGATGTATTTGTTCTACAATCAGGTTCACGGCTTTCTCATAAGCATCCGTTACGGGAATGTTCTGCACGGCTTGCGCTTCCTTTTGCAAAAGCGCTTGAATTGATTCTATCATTTCGTTTGTTGTTCGTTAGAGGTGCAAATATCTGTAATTTCTCATAAACGGCAATAAGTTTTATTGTATTTTTGTGGCCTCTAACAACGAACGAAATGATTTACAACGAACATACACTGGCTAACGGCCTGCGGATTATACACAAACCATCGCCTTCTAAGGTGGCTTATTGTGGCTTTGCCATCAATGCCGGCACACGTGATGAGGCTGCACACGAGCAGGGAATGGCTCACTTTGTGGAACATATCTTATTTAAAGGTACACAGAAACGTCGCGCCTGGCATATCTTGAACCGCATGGAGAACGTGGGTGGCGACTTGAACGCCTATACCAACAAGGAAGAAACGGTAGTGTATGCCGCTTTCCTCACCGAGCACCTGGACAGGGCGGTGGAGCTGCTGTCGGATATTGTATTCCGTTCTACCTTTCCGCAACACGAAATAGAGAAAGAATCGGAGGTGATTATTGACGAAATACGCTCGTACGAGGACTCTCCTTCGGAACTTATCTTCGATGATTTCGAGGAAATGATGTTCCGCGGGCATCCGTTGGGTCATAATATACTGGGTAGCCCCGAGCTGTTGAAGAGCTTCCGTACGGAAGATGTGTTATCGTTTACGCAACGTTTCTACCAACCGGAGAATATGGTTTTCTTTGTGCAGGGCGATATGGAGTTTAAGAAAGTGCTTCGCCTGGCTGCTAAATACCTGGCAGAGTTCCCTGCTGTAACGGTAGATGCCCGTCGCCTGCCGCCTCCCGCTTACGAACCTACCCGCCTGGTGGTAAATAAAGATACACACCAGGCCCATGTTATGATAGGAAGCCGCGGGTATAATGCGTACGATGATAAACGTACCGCCCTCTATCTGCTTAATAATGTATTGGGAGGCCCCGGCATGAACAGCCGCCTCAATGTATCCCTGCGCGAACGCCGCGGCTTGGTATATAATGTAGAGTCCAACCTCACCTCGTATACCGATACGGGAGTCTTCTGCATCTACTTCGGCGCCGACCCGCACGATGTGGACAAGTGCCTGCGCCTGGTTCATAAAGAACTCAAGCAACTGCGTGACGTAAAGATGAGTGCCTCTCAATTAGCCGCCGCCAAGAAACAGCTCATCGGACAAATCGGAGTAGCCTCGGATAACAACGAAAACAATGCCCTCGGCATGGGAAAGACCTACCTGCATTACCGCAAGTTCGAATCATCCGATGTACTCTTCCGCCGTATCGAAGCACTCACTTCCGAGAATTTGCTCGAAGTAGCCAACGAAATGTTTGCTGAAGAGTACCTCTCAACCTTGATTTATCAATAGCAGAACGCGAATTTCCGTTTAGCAGGAGAGTGTTTTTACACTTTCAGCTTTATCTTGCCTTTTACTAATAATCCGGTGAGGAGCACAATCACCAACGAGAATACTAACGACTTAATTAATCCCGGTACACCGCTCCCCAATACAGCAGGATAATGTAAACCTAACATCTGCTGTATAGGGTACCACAAATAAGGCAATGTATAACAAGTAAGCGTAGCGGTACCGGCAGGTTTGATAATATCGAACCAATTGACTTTTCCCTTCACATCCGTGAGCCAATAGAAGAAACCGAAGAGCGGGAAGAAAGCTGCCATGCAATAGAAGAACCAGGTAGGAGTAGCCTGAATCTTCGAGATAATCCAGAACGGATGGCTCACCAACGCAGCCACTAACATTACCACACCCAATCCGCAAAGCATCCCGATAAACTTACCCGGGCGTTCCTTATCGGCATACTGCTGCATAATCAACGAAGCCAGTACACCCGACATGCCAAACGCATGCAACGTCATATCACTGGGGATAAACGGCAGCGGCAATATACCGGCATGATTCAGGATGGAGAGCACAATAAAGCCAATCCACACAGCGATGTTTAGTTTCAAGTTTTCGCGCGTAAACAGGTAAATCATGGCACAGATAAAATACGTCCAACCGATGAGGCCGAGGATGCCCCACCATTGCTTCTCAAACGGGGCGCCGTGGTACGTTTTAAAGATAACCAGGAAGGCAAGCAACGCCACGCCAAGCACTTTCATCCCGATGAAAAGGCGCTTTTTATTACCTTCCGCCTTGGGATACACACCCCACGTCAGGAAGAAGCCAACCACCATGATGATAGAGAACCAACCGTGCGACAGTCCCGCCACGCCGCGGCTGTTAATGGCAAACAAGCCCATAGCCACCAATGCTACCGTGCGCCAGAAGATATGCATAATAACCTGCACCAACGTATCGCCTTTCGCATACCGGCTTTGCACTGCTAAGGAGATAGACATACCCATGCAGAACAGGAAGGCAGGGAAGATAGTGTCCGAGAAACCCAGCATATCCTCCGTCATCTCGGCATGTTTCAGCCAGTGGGGGATGTTTTTCAATCCGGGAATGTCGTTTACAAAAAGCATCAGGAACATGGTAACGGCGCGCAATACATCGACGGCAGCCACGCGTTGGGGGGTGAATGTTTTCATTGTCGTATCAAGTTAATAAGGGGGTTATGCGGCAAAGATAGGATTTTTCTTTTATCTTTGTCGGGTTCCATTACTACGATTGTTACCATGAAACTGAGAATACTCTTCTTTTTGTGTGCGGCTTGCACGGTGCAGTTAGTTTGCGCGGATGCAAAGACCGACTCCCTGCTCCGTATGCTCGACACCGCCATTCTGGAACACGAAGGGTATCTCCGGCAGAAAGAAGCACGTATCGACCAACTGAAATCCCCGGGACCGCATACTCCGAAGACGGATATCGAACAATACGACCAAAACATGCTGCTGTACCGCGAATACCGCTCGTTTATCTGCGACTCGGGTATCTCGTACCTCAATAAAAACATCATCCTGTCCCGCCGGATGAACGACCATAAACGCGAGGACGAATGTAAATTACTCTTATCTTACCTGCTTACCGCTTCGGGCTCGTACAAAGAAGCGGTAGATGTGGTCGAATCCATCGACCGTAAAGCACTCGACCCGCGTTTTCTTGTAGAATATTATACCTGTTACGATTATGCGTACGGTGAGTTGGCATTTTATACGCAAGATAAGGTAGCTGCTCTCCGTTACCGGGCGCTCTCACAAGTGTATAAAGACTCGGTGCGAATGATTACCCCCGAGAATTCCGAAGAGGCTTTGTACAAACAGGAAACCTCTTTCATAGAGAAGAAGCGCTTTGACGAAGCGTTGAAGATAAACGACATTCGCTTGTCGCGCACCCCGTTCGGGACGCCCGGCTTTGCGTTGGTGGCTTTCCATCGGTCGGAAATCTACAAACAATCGGGGCAACGGGAAGAAGAGAAGCGTTACCTTGCCCTGTCGGCTATCTCCGATATCCGTTCGGCCATAAAAGACCATGCTTCGTTGTGGACCTTGGCGCATATCCTCTACTACGAGGGCGATGTGGAACGTGCCTACCGCTACATCCGCTTCTCGTGGAGCGAAACCAAATTTTTCAATGCCCGCCTGCGTAGTTGGCAGAGCGCCGATATTCTTTGGCTGATTGACAAGACCTATCAGGCCATGATTGAGAAGAGCAACAAGCAACTTCAATACTCTTTATTCTCCATCACCGCACTGGCGTTGCTGTTGGTGGTGGCACTAGTTTTCATTTACCGCCAAATGAAACGGTTGTCCGAAGCTAAGAACCACTTGCAGATAGCCAACAGTCAGCTGCAAACGCTCAACAGCGAGTTGCACCAGATGAACGAGTGCCTCCAATCTACCAACGTGGAGTTACTGGAGTCCAACCAAATCAAAGAAGAGTACATCGGGCGCTTCATCAAACTCTGCTCCATGTACATCGACAAGCTGGACGCCTACCGCCGCATGGTAAACAAGAAAATTACCACCGGACAAACAGCCGAATTGGCAAAGATAACCCGCTCGCCCGAAGCCCTCGATGCCGAACTTGCCGAGTTGTATGCCAACTTCGACACCGCCTTCCTCCACCTGTTCCCCGATTTTGTGCGGAAGTTCAACGAACTCCTGCAGGATAGCGAGCAGATACTCCCCAAGAAAGGCGAGTTGCTTACCACCGAATTGCGCATCTTTGCCCTCATTCGCCTGGGCATTGACGATAGTTCGCAGATAGCCGAGTTCCTCCGTTATTCCGTGAATACCATTTATAATTATCGCGCCAAAGTGAAGAACAAAGCCCGCGTTGGGCGCGATGATTTCGAAGATTTGGTACGTAATATCCGCTAAACACACTGTAAACTATCCACTTTTTTGGCGATACATGTTCTGTTTATTCTCCTGATAAACAGCGAATTATTTTTTGTGTTATCCACCAAATGCACCCTTGCGCGCTTATCTAACCAGCTTTATGCCTAATTTTGGGGTATCACTTAAATAAATATCAATTATACCATGAACGTACGCAACTTAGCATTAGCGGCCATCGCCGGTGCATTTGCGCTGATTGCTTGCAGCAACAGCGAAGCAGATAAGGAGAGCACTCCCCAGCCTGCCGACAAAAATCTCCCCAAACACGTAGGATTGCTCACCACAACCGCCAACCTGGCAAACGACCTCAAGCGTGACAGCCTCTCTTTCCAAACCGGGAAAAGTATACCCGCTGTACAAATAGTGCTCGACCCTGCCACCCGTTACCAGGAGATGGACGGTTTCGGTGCTGCCGTAACCGGCTCCACCTGCTTCAACCTGATGCAGATGACTCCCGCCAACCGTACCGCCTTCCTCCAAGAAACCTTCTCACAAGAAAAGGGACTGGGCTTTAGCTACATCCGTATCTCCATCGGTTGTTCGGACTTCTCCCTCAGCGAATACACCTGTTGCGACACACCGGGAATCGAAAACTTCGCCCTGCAAAGCGAGGAAACCGATTATGTAATACCTATATTAAAAGAGATACTCGCCATCCAACCGAATATCAAAATCATGGGCTCACCCTGGACCTGCCCCAAATGGATGAAGGTAAACAACCTCACCGACCTGAAACCGTTTGATTCGTGGACAAGCGGTCAGCTCAACCCAAAGTATTATGCAGATTATGCTACCTACTTCGTGAAATGGGTACAAGCATTTGAACGGCAAGGTATCAAAATATACTCCATTACTCCGCAAAACGAACCGTTGAACCGCGGTAACTCCGCTTCCCTCTTCATGGGTTGGCAAGAACAACGCGACTTTGTAAAGACTGCCCTCGGTCCGCAGATGAAGGCTGCCGGCATACAGGCAAAGATTTACGCGTTCGACCATAATTACAACTACGATAACATGAACGACCAGCACATGTATCCCAGTAAGATATACCAGGATGCCGATGCCGCACAATACTTGGCCGGTGCAGCCTTCCACAACTACGGAGGTAACCGCAGCGAACTGAACACCGTTCACAGCGGCAATCCCGACAAAGAACTCGTATTCACCGAGACTTCCATCGGAACCTGGAACAGCGGACGCGACCTAAGCAAACGCTTGATGGAAGACATGCGCGAGGTGGCCTTGGGTACCGCAAACAACTGGTGCCGCGGCGCTATTGTATGGAACCTGATGCTCGATAACGACCGTGCTCCCAACCGTGAAGGCGGCTGCCGTACCTGCTACGGTGCAGTAGACATCAACAACAGCGACTACAAAACCATCATCCGCAACTCACATTACTACATCATCGGACACATGTCTGCCGTAGTAAAACCGGGTGCCGTGCGTATTGCCACCAAGGGCAACCTGCCCGAAGGTTTGATAGCTTCGGCGTTCGAAAACCCCGATGGAACCTATGCTTTTGTGGTAATGAACCCCACGGCTTACTCACTACCGATGACGTTGGGCGATGGCACCAACCAGTTCAGCCACACCGTACCGGCACAAGGCGTAGTATCATACTGCTGGAAAAAGTAAATCATTCATTTTAATCCAATTCATATAAACCATGAAGCACTTATCAACCTTGTTGTTACTCGCCCTGTTTGCACTGGCGGGTTGCACACCGAAAACTGCCGAAACACCTGCTAACACAGGTAAGTTTGTTACCATCAACGGAGCCGATTTGATTCAGCCCGACGGAACCAAGCTCTTCATTATGGGTACTAACCTGGGCAACTGGCTCAACCCCGAAGGCTATATGTTTAAGTTTAGCAAAACCAATTCGGGCCGTTTCATCGACGAAATGTTCCGTCAGCTCGTAGGTCCCGACTTTACCGACGAGTTCTGGAAAGCGTTTAAAGATAACTACATCACCGTAGAAGATATCCGCTTTATCAAGAGCACTGGCTCTAACACCATCCGTCTGCCGTTCCACTACAAACTCTTTACCGACGAAGATTACATGGGTCTTACCGCCAAGCAAGACGGATTTGCCCGCGTAGACTCGGTAGTAAAATGGTGCCGGGAAGAAGGCTTGTACCTCATTCTCGATATGCACGATGCTCCGGGCGGACAAACCGGAGATAACATCGACGACAGCTACGGATACCCCTGGTTGTTCGAGAGCGAAGCCAGCCAGAAACTGTACTGCGACATCTGGCGTAACATTGCCGAGTACTACAAAGACGAACCCGTTATCCTAGGTTACGAACTCTTCAACGAACCCATCGCTCCGTACTTTGCCAACATGGACGAACTCAACGGTAAGTTGGAAGGTGTGTACAAGATGGGTGTAGCTGCCATCCGCGAAGTAGATAACAACCACATCATTCTGCTGGGCGGTTCGCAATGGAATGGTAACTTCAAGCCGTTCAAGGATTCTAAGTTTGACGATAAAATTATGTACACCTGCCACCGTTACGGCGGCGATGCCACCAAAGAAGCCATCAACAACTTCATCAGCTTCCGCGACAGTGTGAACCTGCCGATGTATATGGGCGAAATTGGTCACAACACCAACGAGTGGATGGCTGACTTCTGCCGTGTGATGAAAGAAAACAACATTGGTTACACCTTCTGGCCGTACAAGAAGATGGACGGTTCTTCATTCGTAGGCATCACTCCTCCGGAGAATTGGGCGAACATCGTTGCCTTCTCGGAAACTCCGCGTACTACCTACAAAGAAATTCGCGATGCACGTCCCGACCAAGCCCTCTCACGCAAGGTTTTGCTCGATTTTATCGAAGCTTGCAAAGTGAAGAACTGCGTGGTGCAGGAAGGCTACATCAATGCCCTCGGCATGAAAGAAGCTAACTAATAACAATTAAATAATAACCCAATGAAAGTAAAAACATTAATCGTAGGATTGTCGCTCATGGCGTTGCCCCTTGCGGCGCAAACACCCGCCTACTTGGACGCAACAAAACCCATCGAAGAAAGAGTAGAAGATGCGCTCAAACGCATGACGGTAGAAGAAAAAGTAGCCATGCTACACGCCCAGTCTAAATTCAGCTCGGCAGGTGTACCCCGCCTGGGTATTCCTGAAAACTGGATGACAGACGGTCCGCACGGCATCCGTGCCGAAGTATTGTGGGACGAGTGGTACGGTGCCAACTGGACCAACGACTCTTGTATCGCTTACCCTGCCCTGACCGCACTCGCTGCTTCCTGGGATCCTAAAATGTCGGCACTCTACGGAAAGAGCATCGGCGAAGAATCCCGCTACCGCAACAAGAACGTGTTGCTCGGCCCCGGTGTAAACATCTACCGTACTCCGCTCAATGGACGTAACTTCGAGTACATGGGCGAAGATCCCTATTTGGCTTCGAAAATGGTAGTTCCCTACATCCAGGAAGTGCAAAAGAATGGTGTAGCCGCTTGCGTAAAGCACTATGCACTGAACAATCAGGAAATCTGCCGCGGTTTTATCAACGTCATTGTTGACGACCGCGCTTTGCACGAAATCTACCTGCCCGCTTTCAAAGCTGCCGTGCAGGAAGGTGGTGCCTGGGCAATCATGGGTGCGTATAACAAATACAAAGGCGAACACGCTTGCCACAACCAATACCTGCTCAACGACATCCTGAAACGTGATTGGGGCTTTGACGGTGTGGTAGTATCCGACTGGGGTGGCGTGCACGACACCAAAGAGTCTATCTACAACGGTCTCGACATGGAGTTTGGTAGCTGGACTAACGGCCTTAACTGGGGTGCCAGCAATGCGTACGATAACTATTATCTTGCTTTACCTTACCTCAAGATGATTAAGAACGGCGAAGTAGGTACCAAAGAACTTGATGATAAAGTACGCCGCATCCTTCGCTTGGTATTCCGTACCAACATGGCGCCTAACCGCCCGTACGGTTCATTCGGCACACAGGAACATGCGTTGGCTGGTCGCCAGATTGCACAAGCCGGTATCGTGCTGTTGCAGAACAACGGTAACCTCCTTCCGGTAGATGCCAACAAGGTAAAGAAAGTACTTGTAGTCGGTGAAAACGCCGAAAAACGCATGACCGTAGGTGGTGGTTCTTCATCCTTGAAGGCTAAGTACGAAGTTTCTCCCCTGGCAGGTATCCGTGCCCGTGTAGGTGCTGCTGCCGAAGTGAAATACGTAACAGGCTATGCTTCGCCCGCTGTGGCCGAGCAAGATGTGAAAGGCGCCAAAGCCGTTAAGAAAGAAGTAGACCTCGTAGCCTTACGCAACGAAGCCGTTACTGCTGCTAAGGATGCCGATGTAGTATTCTTCATCGGTGGATTGAACAAAAATGACGGACAGGATTGTGAAGGTAACGACCGCAAGTCACTTGGCCTGCCGTACCAACAAGACGAACTCATCACCGAACTGGTAAAAGCCAACCCCAACACCGTTGTAGTAATTGTAAGTGGTAACGCCGTTGCTATGCCGTGGGTAAAAGAAGTCCCCTCTATCGTAGAAGCCTGGTTTAGCGGTACCGAAGCCGGTAACGCACTCGCCTCTATCCTGTTTGGCGACGTAAACCCCTCGGGCAAACTGCCGTTTACGTTCCCCGCCCGTCTGGAAGATAACGGTGCACACGCCCTGGGCGAATATCCCGGTGACAGCATCAATGTGAAGTACAACGAAAGTATCTTCGTAGGCTACCGTTGGGCAGATAAGCAGAAGAAGGTAAAACCCCTCTTCCCCTTCGGTCACGGATTGAGCTACACCACCTTTGCATACGGCAAACCGTCTATCAGCAAAGCTGTGATGAGCGAAGACGAAACCCTCACCGTATCGGTATCAGTGAAGAACACCGGTGCCCGCGAAGGTCAGGAAGTGGTACAGTTGTACATCACCGATAAAAAATCGTCGCTGCCCCGTCCTATCAAGGAACTCAAAGGTTTCGATAAGGTGAAGCTCGCTCCGGGCGAAGAGAAGGTGGTTACCTTTACCATTGCCAAGGATGCCCTCAGCTTCTACGACGATACCAAGCAAGCCTGGGTAGCCGAGCCTGGTAAGTTTGAAGCCGTAATCGGTGCTTCGGCTGCCGATATCAAAGGTATTGTACCGTTCGAGTTGAAATAAACTCCCGGTTATTCTTAACTAAAAAGTCCGGTTCTTCTCAGGGAGGAACCGGACTCTTTTTATTATACCGTAATAAGTTCGTAGGCAATAGTACCTAAACCAATCTTCTCGGCATGCTTCAACCCGCTTATCCAATCGGTATCCGGATGAGTGAGCTTAAATTTATCATGTCCGCAGAGGTCTTCATGATGATGTTTGTGGTCTAACAGATTACCGTTGTGCAGGATGGGTGCCTGCATCACCAGGTCGGCACAAGCCTGGTCTAACGCTACAGGGTCGAAGGAAGCCAGTATACCAAGGTCGGGTACCAACGGTGCATCGTTATGATTCCAGCAATCGCACTCCGGCGATACATTCATTACGAAACTGATGTGGAAGTGCGGCTTGTCTTTCACCACCGCCAGTGAGTATTCGGCAATCTTACAACCCAGCCGTTCCGAGGTATCCGAGTCGCCCATCACTGCAGCATCATATTGGCAGAGTGCTACACATTGTCCGCAACCAATACATTGGTTGTAGTCGATAACCGCTTTCCGCTCTTTTAGGTGAATGGCGTCGTGTGCGCAATGTTTTACACAGATGTTACAGCCGATACAGTTTTTCTGAACCACCCTGGGTTGAGAAGAACTGTGCAGTTCCAACTTGCCTGCTACACTGGCACATCCCATCCCCAGATTCTTTAACGCCCCACCAAAGCCGGCTTGTTCGTGCCCTTTGAAGTGGTTCATGCTGATTATGACGTCGGCATCGGCAATCGCCGTTCCAATCTTGGGTGCTTTGCAGTATTCGCCGTCAATAAGTATCTCCTTGCAGTCGGTTCCTTTCAGTCCGTCGCCAATAATCACCTGGCATTGTGCCGAGATGGGATTGAATCCGTTCTCCATCGCACTTTCCAGATGGTCTACCGCATTGGATCTCCGTCCGGAATATAGCGTATTACAATCTGTGAGGAATGGTTTACCACCTTGCTTGCGTAGAACACTTACCAGTCGGGCTGCATAGTTGGGGCGGATATAGGCAAGGTTACCCGGCTCACCAAAATGGAGTTTCACGGCAACGAACTGTCCTTTTACGGGAAGCTGTTCAATGCCTGCTTTGCGTACCAACCGCTCCATCTTATCGAGCAGATTGGCAGAAGGCGTGGTACGCAGGTTTGTAAAGTATACTTTTGCTTTGTCCATGATTATTTGTTTTGGTGGTAAATATAGTGAAACTTCCGAAATCTTACTATGAAGCCACTGAAATAAATAATCGGACAGTTTGTCCCGCTAAAGTCTGAAAGTCTTTGTGTTATGTGAGGTTTTTTAGGCTTTTCTTCTATCTTTGTAGCCAACCCTTTCACAAATAATCCTCTTGTATGAAGACTCCTATCCATCTGCTTCTGTTATGTCTGGCACTTTGGTTGCTGCCTGGTTTTACTTTTGCTCAAGGTAATAGCAACTATACTGCTGTAAAAGATTCACTGTTAAAGCTCCTCCCTACACTTGAAGGACAAGCCAAACTGGATACTTACGAGGCGCTGGGTCAACAACTTTATTTTAACGAAAGTGACGCGGAGGTAGCTTTACCCATCTTTGATGCCTGGGAACAGGAAGCGAGTAAGCAGGATGATAAGAAATTGCAACGTCGTGTGATGTACCTTGCTTTGGGTATACTTGTCAACCGCCGGCATTACGATGTTTTTCTGGAGCGGGTAGGGCGTGTGCTTGCTTTTTATGAAACAAATGGTTTTTACGACAAACAATATTATGCAATTCACAACTCCCGTTTGTTTGTTCTTTTTGAGTTGGGGCGGTTTGGCGAGTCGTTAAATGAGGCAAAGCTCCTCTATCAGGCAGCGAAGAAGCGTGGCGATGCCTATGGTGAAACTACCGCGCTGCTCCGTATGGGCGAAACCTATTGCAGCCTGCGCAGGCTTGCCGAAGCCGAAACCAGTTACCGCGAATGCTTGGCGTTACAGGGCAAAGATTCGTCCGACTTTAACCACGTTAGTAGTTGCTACCTCGGTTTGGTGGATATATTGCTTCAACAGAAGCGGAACAGCGAGGCGCTCGAAGTGTTACCTTTGTGGGAAGCCTCAATCCGGAAGCACGATGAAGCAGCCGAAGTACCCGCCCTTTTCAACTGGAAGCAATTCTATCTCATGACGGCCTATGTGTACAACCGTACGGGAGACACCCAAACGGCTGTGGACTATTTGCAAAAGTCCGACTCCATTCCCACATCCTACAATGGTTTGGAGAATAACTCTTTCCGTTCGTTTATCCGGGCATCCATACTTTCTTCCCAAAAGCGCTATGACGAAGCTCTTCAACTGCTTGAGGTGCCTTTGGGCGACAAAGATTTGATGGTGGCAGCCGGTGCCATGGAAGAAAAGGCAGCCATCCTTTGCCATGCCGGGCAGGGTGAGGAAGCTCTTCCGCTCTTCGTGCGCTCTCAGGAGATAAAAGATTCTATTTCGAATCTCGGGTTGGTAGCGCAACTCGACGAATTCCGTATTCAATATGAGGTAGACCGTCACATTGCTGAGAAAGAACGCCAACGTATGTACTTCTACTTCGCCTTGGGGGGATGTTGCCTGCTTATCCTCTTGCTTGCCGGTTGGATATACTACAATCGCAAGGTAGCCCGCAAGAACCGCGCTTTGGTACGGCAAATCAAAGAGATGATACCCGAGAATGAAACCATCTGCCCCGACACGCGCAAAGACCAGTTGTGCCTCGTTATCCGCGAAGCTATCCTGACCGATAAGCTTTATCTGAACCCTACCATTACCCGCGACGAAGTAATTGCCCGCCTGGGTACCAGCAAGAATCTTTTTATCGAGGCGTTCCAGTACTGCTTCGGCATGTCGTTTAACGACTACATCACGATGCTGCGCTTAAAGAGTGCATTGATACTCCTGCAACAGTCCGACCTTTCCATTCTTGAAATTTCCGAACAGTCGGGCTTTGGTACCGTGCGTACCTTCCGCCGTCAGTTTAACGAGAAATACGGTATGTCGCCTGCCGATTACCGCAAGCTGCAGAAGCAGTAAAACCCCGGTAAAAAGGCACTTTTTGTGTTCTTAGGTAAGTTGTCCGTTTTCCGTGACGATATGTCCGCTTGCTTTGCTTTTCTGTTTCTATTTTTGCAACATGAATGTGAAGAGAGCGAGACACTGCGAAGCCATGCGGCAACTAATCCTCGATGAGAAGTTGTACCGCGACCCCTTGCTTACCCGTTGGCAACTCATCGACCGTCTGGGTATAGGCAAGAATCAGTTTGTAGCGATATTCCGGCAAGGTTTCGGCATGTCGTTTATTGAATACGTAAACCGCTTGCGCATGCAGGAGGCTCTTACGTTACTTCAAGACAGCAGCCTCTCCATTCTCGAGATTTCCGAACAGGCAGGATTTGGTACCGAGCGTACTTTCCGCCGTCAATTCCAGTCGCAGTGTGGCATGTCGCCTT
The DNA here is from genome assembly GCA_031554285.1 of Bacteroides sp. Classification (GTDB taxonomy): domain Bacteria; phylum Bacteroidota; class Bacteroidia; order Bacteroidales; family Bacteroidaceae; genus Bacteroides. Next base: position 1,186 of record JAVBVL010000105.1, on the reverse strand, counting down.
CTGCTTATCGCAAAACTCACAAAAAGCAGGTATTACTCTAAGCTCATTTCTACTTCTCTCTTAACGCGTCCAGATGTTGCATCACATTCATCGGGGCGCGTTTATGCATCAATTCATTCTTCATGAAGTCCATGTACGGGGCTACGTGCGCAAAGAAGCGGTGATAACCCGCGCACAGGTAATTCAATCCCGGCTCCCCATCCGTAGTAACGGCAAAGCGGTTTTTAGGACATTCGCCATGGCAGGCAAACAGGTACTCGCAGGCATGGCACTGGTTGGGCAGGGTATTCTCTTTGGCTGCACCGAAGCGTTGCTGCTGTTCGCTGTACATCATTTCTACCAAGGTATGTGTATGCAGGTTACCTAATTTGTAAGCGGGGAATACAAAATGGTCGCACGCAAACATATCGCCGTTGTACTCCATTACGCCGGCATGTCCGCAGGTTCGGGCAAGGGTACATATACCGGGCTGCTCACCTATCCAGTTGGCGAGGGTGGCATCAAATAGCTGGATGTAGTAGGTGCCTACGTCTTCTTTTATCCATTCGTCGAAAAGGGTGCAGAGGAAATTGCCCCATTGTTCCGGGGTGATAGAGAAGTCGGCCAGTTGCTCCGTGCCGTTGTTATCAGCAAGAGAGGCAAGCGTTTTGTTTTCTGTATCGGGTTGATTGCCGGTTGTATCGAACGGTTCTTTTTGTGTATTGAACCGTTCAACGATGGGAGCAAACTGGATGTATTTACAGCCTATCTCCTTAAAAAAGCGGTAGAACTCCAATGGGTAATCGGCATTGTAATCGTTTACCACCGCCATGGCGTTCCATTCTACTCCGTGCTTGTTGAGCAGACGGATACCCTGCATTACCTTGTGCCACGACGGAAGCCCCTGTTTATTGCGGCGGTATTCGTCGTGAAACTCCTGCGGTCCGTCGATGGATACGCCCACTAACCAGTTGTTCTCTTTAAAGAAACGGCACCACTCGTCGGTAAGCAGCGTGCCGTTGGTTTGTATGCAGTTGTCTATCTGTCTGCCGCGGGCGTATTTGGCTTGCAGTTCCATGGCTCGTTTGTAGAAGGAGAGGGGGCGCATCAATGTTTCGCCTCCGTGCCAGGTAAAGAGTATCTGCGGCTGCGTTTGGGAGTTGATGTATTGGTCGATGAAGCGTTCCAACAGCTCGTCACTCATCAC
>JAVBVL010000067.1:0-7013 GCA_031554285.1 Bacteroides sp. | reverse complement strand
TTCTATGTGAATTATTTTAGAAATAATGGCTGCAAAATTAATCATTTTCTTGGAGTATGCGGCACGACAGCCAAGCTTTTCCTGAAACCTTAAAGGACTTTTCCCAAAACCCGGTTACTTTCGGTGGTAAACTCACCGGGAGTTTGGTGTATTCTCGGTAGGTTTCACCTAAACTCCCAGTGAGTTTATCCCCGAAACACGTAATGTTTAACACCATTTCCCGGGCAGATACAGGAATAGAATGCTTTAAGGAGATTTACAACTCTGCAATGGTTCATTTCAAGCGGGAAATTCATACATTTGCGGTGGAATATACTCAAAGACAAATGAAATATCGCATACGCATACATTATATTGTATTGGGAACACTCCTATTGGGCGTGTGGCTTACGCAAGCCATTCCGGCTATGGGTGCGGGGTATGCGGAACACCTCTACCCTGTAGTGGCATACGTGCTGTCGGGGTTCTCTAACATCTTCCCGTTTGCCATTGGCGATTTATTTATCTTCTTCAGCATCGTGGGGGTGATAGTGTACCCCATCTACGCACGCACCCGTAAGCACCCGTGGAAACGGATTGTACTACATGAGGTGGAGTACCTGCTTTGGGTGTACGTCTGGTTCTACCTGGCGTGGGGACTCAACTACTCGCAACCCAACTTCTTTCAGCGCAACCGAATTCCGTACGTGGCATACACACCCGGGAATTTTAAGGTGTTTACCGATGCGTATGTACGGGAGCTGAACGAGGCATACGTGCCGGTAACTACCATCGACGAGCCTACAGTATGCCGGGAAGCAGTAAAAGGATACCAATGGCTCAGCGATTCGCTGGCGGTACACCGCGTGCCACATGCCCATCCGCGGGTAAAGACGATGGTGTTCACCCCGTTCATCTCTAAAGTAGGCGTTACGGGAAGTATGGGACCATTCTTCTGTGAGTTTACGCTGAACGGCGATGTGTTGCCCGTGCAATATCCCGCCACCTACACGCATGAGCTGGCACATCTGCTGGGCATATCGGGCGAGGCGGAAGCAAGCTTCTACGCTTATCAAGTGTGTACCCGTTCCCGGGTGCCCGAAGTACGGTTCAGCGGGTATTTCTCCATCCTGTACCATGTACTGGGCAATGCCCGGCGGTTGATGACGGAGGAGGAATACCGGGAACTGTTCAACAGTATCCGCCCGGAGATTATCGACCTGGCACGTGCCAACAGCGAGTATTGGAGTGCCAAATACAGTCCGCTGCTGGGCGACGTGCAGGATTGGGTATACGATTGGTATTTAAAGTTTAACAAGATAGAGAGCGGGCGGAAGAATTACTCGGAAGTAATTGGTCTGCTCATCTCATACAACGATTGGAAACAACCTAAAAAATAAGGATATGCATACAAGAGAAGAAAAGATGGAAGCCTTCGGACGCTTCCTGGACATACTCGACGAACTGCGCGAGAAGTGCCCCTGGGACCGCAAGCAGACCAACGAAAGTCTGCGCCCCAACACGGTAGAAGAAACATACGAATTGTGCGACGCCCTGATACGCGACGATAAAGACGACATCTGCAAGGAACTGGGCGACGTGCTGCTGCACGTGGGTTTCTATGCCCGTATCGGCTCCGAGAAAGGCGACTTCGACATGAAGGATGTGTGCGACCGCCTGTGCGAGAAGCTCATCTTCCGCCACCCGCACGTATTTGGCAACGAGCAGGTGGAGAGCACCGGCGAGGTACTGCAAAACTGGGAACAGCTCAAGTTAAAGGAGAAAGGAGGCAACAAGACTGTATTGAGCGGAGTACCTGCCGCACTGCCTTCACTCATTAAAGCCTACCGCATTCAGGATAAAGCGCGCAACGTAGGGTTCGACTGGGAGCAGAAGGAACAGGTGTGGGACAAGGTGCGCGAGGAATTTGGCGAATTGCAGGCAGAGATTGCGCAGCTTAACAAGGAAGAGGCGGAAGCGGAATTCGGCGATTTATTCTTTAGTATTATCAATGCCGCCCGCTTGTACCACATCAATCCGGATAATGCGTTGGAGCGTACCAACCAAAAGTTTATCCGCCGGTTTAATTACCTGGAGGCTAAGACGAATGCAAATGGTAAGGCGCTCAAAGACATGTCGCTGGAGGAGATGGATGCTATTTGGAATGAGGCGAAGGCGCAGGGACTATAATATCCTGTGATTAAATAACAATGCCGGGCAGGTTGAATCTTAACTCCAACCTGCCCGGCACTGTTTTATTTAATCCCGAAGATAGTAACATTGGCACGGCCGCGCAGTACCCCGCGCGTATCATACCAAAAATCAATACGGCGGATGCGCCGCTCTCCCACTCCACGCAAATCAATAATCCGGCTCTCGCCCCCTTGCGGAATATCAAAAGCGGTTGGAATCTCGTCGGGGGCACCATCGGCATAGGTTATCTTCATGCGCACCATGCGCAACGGGGCATCGGTGACTTTAAACTTCACCCGGCGGAAGTTATCGAACGGGCCAACCACCTCAATAAAATCATGGTCGGCGGTAAAGCGGGCCTGGGTAGTACCAATAACCCGCCAACTGCCCACTACCCCGGCACGGGGCGCACGTACTTGTTGGGCAAGGAGTGGAGCATTATATCCACAGGCAAGCAACAGGCTTGCAAACATATACAGAATAATTCGTTTCATCTATCTATTTCTTTTAGGTTAATAATCAACGTCAGGCGGTCAGTTTCTCCGCCAGCTCGGCCGAGTCGATGCCGTATTGCTTAATCAGACGCGAGAATTCTGCCACACTTACATCGAGCAGCCGTATTTTCTCCTTGCGCACAATCTTTACATCGCCACCATTCAGCCCGCCGCCTATCAGGCACAATCCGTAGAAGCGTTCGCTCTCACTGGTTACGTAACACAGCGCAAACCCTTCTTCGTCCAGCAACAATGCCGGGCGGAAATTGGCTTTCGATGCCGTACCTACCTGCGAACTAACCACACTCTTTATCAGGTTGTACACCGGAATCTTCGACAGCACATTACGCTCGTACTTCTCCACCTGCCGCTTTACAAAAGCACTACCCAGCAAGCATCCGCACAGATACCCCAGCAACAACATCAACAGGATAGAAATTACCAGTACATTGAGTACGCCCAACAACCGGGAGATATGCAATTGCGACTCCACCCAATGTGTAACGGGCAGTAACAGATGATGTAGTTTTTCCAACAGGATGATGCTCACGATGAGTGGAAACAACAATCCCAGGTATCCGTTTACAATAACATTGACAATTTTCTTCATGCGTCAGGTTTTTGAAGAGAACAGTCAACTGCGTGATTTGTTTACCCGTACGGACACAAAAAAACCGCCTTGATTGCTCAAAGCGGTTTTCCAATTCCATTAAACCAGTGTTTATCTTTTACCTTTCTGCTGCCCGTCGCCTCGCTTGTCGTTAATACCTTTCAACAATTCGCGGTGGAAACGCATCTCGGCACGCTGCACCAGGTAAATCTTTTTATAGGTGAGAATCTTCTTGTACTTATCCAGGTAAGCCTTCTCCAGTTTATCCGATGCGATGCGCGAATCGAATACTCCTTCCAGAATCTCGGCATACTCCGCCTCAGACAGTTCGTCTTTCCGTCCCTTCTTTATCAGTTCCCAGCCCTCATCGTTCAGTTCTTTCTTCTTGTCCTGAAGTTCAAAGTACAGCGGGAAGAACTTGGCGGCTTCCTCTTTGGTAAGCCCCGCCTTCTCGGTGATAAACGTTTTTTGTTTGGCCCTGAACTCGTCTTTCGAGAGATGTTGATTGGTTCCGTCTTCCGCCCAAGTAAGCGGTACTAAACCCACCATCAACAAAACCAGGATAATCCATTTTTTCATATTTCTACTCTTAATTAATATCCGCACCGGCATCAGTGAGGTATACGTACAACGAATAATCATCTATCATTGAGCCACTTACCACCGCATTGATATACTCATCAGATATCATTTCGGTATCTGCTGCCTCCGTAGCAGCCATTTCGGTACCCATCGGCTTGGCATCCGACGAAGCCACGCGGATAATCAGTGCCGCCCCGGCAAACATGGCAGCCATGTACGCCCACGGTTTCACTTTATCCCACAACGTGGGTGCTTTGGTTTCCGGCATCGGTTCTCTCTCCGGGAGCTTATCCATCACTTCCGAAGTAAGACGTTCAAAGTAGCCTTCGGGCACTTTGAAGGAGTTGCCCGTACCCACTTTACGTAAAATGTTATCTTCTTCTTTCATAAGTCTTTTCTCCTCTCTTTTCGTTAGACGTGCTACGATTGAAAAGGTTTAATCTATTTCTTCCAAATATTTCTCTATCTTCTTCACGGCATGATGGTACGATGCTTTGAGGGCACCCACCGAGGTTCCCAACACGTCCGACATCTCTTCGTACTTCATCTCCTGGTAATATTTCAGGTTGAATACCATCCGTTGTTTCTCGGGCAGGGTGAGCAGGGCTTTCTGCAGGGCAAGTTGTACCTTGTCGCCCTCAAAGAAGCTGTCGCTCTCGAGTTTGTGCACCAAGTCGGCCGCCGCATCGTCTATCGATACATTGTTTGCCGCCCGTTGCTTGTTCAGGAAAGTAATACTCTCATTCAGGGCAATGCGGTAAAGCCAGGTGGAGAGCTTTGCTTCCGCCCGGAAATAGTCGATATTGATCCATGCCTTGATGAATGTATTTTGAAGCAAGTCATTCGCATCGTCGTGTGAAAACACCATCCGTCGGATTTGCCAGTATAATTGTTCGCTGTATTCAGCCACAATCATCTCAAATCCTTTCTTCTGTGTGCTTTCGTCCTGCAGAAGCGCCAATACTTCGCGTTCGTTGTAAGAATTCATGTTCGCAAATATAAACAGTTTCGGGTTATGCTCCAAACCTCGCCCTAAAGTTTATCATTAATTAAAGCGCGATGCACAGGTTCTCCTTAGCCAGGATGGTACGGGGAAAGATGGCCGAAGCCTCATCGAACAACACCGCCTCGTCCTCATACCGTGCCGAGAAATGCCCGATGACTAATTGCTTCACCCCGGCATCCAAGGCTAATTGGGCAGCCTGGGCGGCTGTGGTATGGTAAGTTTCCTTGGCCCGAGGCAGGTCTGCCTGTGCAAAGGTGGCTTCGTGAAACAGCAAGTCGACTCCTTGCAACTGCTCCGCCAGTTCTTTCCGGTAAATGGTATCCGAGCAATAGGCATACCGGCGGATAGGGTCGGACGGACGGGTAAGCAGGGCATTGGCAATCACTTCGCCTCCGGGGTTGGTGTAATCGGCACCGTTCTTGATGCGGTTCAGCTCGAACACCGGCACTCCGTAAAAGTCAACCATTTCCCGGATGATGTGCCGCGGGCGCGGTTTCTCGGCAAACAGGAAGCCGCAACAGGGAACGCGGTGCCGCAACGGGATGGTAGTAACGGTTATGGATCGGTCTTCATAAATCACTGCGGGGGTATGGGTCTCGAACTCATGGAAGATTACCTTGTACGGCAATCCTTTGCAAAAAAAAGAAAGGAGGGGCGCATACAACTCTTCGAGTCCTTTGGGCGAGTGGATATGTAATTCGGCGGTACGGTTGAGCAACCCGAAGGTTGAGATTAATCCCGGCAGACCGTAACAATGGTCGCCATGCAGGTGCGAGATAAAGATGTGGTTCAACCGCGAGAACTTGAGGCGCGACTTGCGCAGTTGCAACTGGGCGCCTTCGCCGCAATCAATCATAAACAGTTTGTCGCGCACATTGACTACCTGCGCCGAAGGGAAGTGGCGGGTAGTAGGCAAAGCCGAGCCGCATCCCAGGATATTTAGTTCGAATTTTTCCATAACCTCACAAAGATAGTGAAAGGTGAATACAATCGTGCGGGCTTGCACAAAAAAAGGGTACCATTACTGATACCCTTTTCAATTTATTGTAAGAAACAGTTCTTATTTCTTTCCTTCGAGTTGTTCTTTCAAAGCAGCCAAAGCGTCGATGTCACCCAAAGTAGTAGAAGCAGCCTGGTTTTGGATAGCCGGAGCTGACTCTTCTTTTCTTGCAGGTTTGTTAGCTTTTTGAGCAGCTTTCTTTTCAGCTCTTTCTTCAGCCTTCGCTACATCTTCGAAGATACGGCTGTGAGAAAGGATGATTCTCTTCGCGTCTTTGTTGAATTCGATAACCTTGAATTCAAGTTTTTCGTCCAACTGAGCCTGAGCGCCACCTTCTTTTACCAGGTGTTTCGGAGTTGCGAAACCTTCTACACCGTAAGGAAGAGCTACCACAGCACCCTTATCCAACATTTCGATGATAGTACCTTCGTGTACTGAACCTACAGTGAATACTGTTTCGAATACATCCCAGGGGTTTTCTTCGAGTTGCTTGTGGCCAAGGCTCAAGCGACGGTTTTCCTTGTCGATTTCCAATACTTGTACGTCGATGTCGGCACCGATAGCAGTGAATTCTGACGGGTGTTTAACCTTCTTAGTCCAAGAAAGGTCAGAGATGTGGATCAATCCGTCAACACCTTCTTCGATTTCTACGAATACACCGAAGTTAGTGAAGTTACGAACCTTAGCTGTATGCTTAGAACCGAGTGGATATTTCACTTCGATAGTTTCCCACGGATCTTGCTTCAATTGCTTGATACCGAGTGACATCTTACGTTCTTCACGGTCGAGTGTCAGTACAACAGCTTCTACTTCGTCGCCTACCTTCATGAAGTCCTGAGCCGAACGCAAGTGTTGCGACCAAGACATTTCCGATACGTGGATCAATCCTTCTACGCCCGGAGCGATTTCGATGAATGCACCATAGTCGGCCATAACCACTACGCGACCGTTCACCTTGTCACCTACCTGCAAACCTGAGTTCAACGCATCCCATGGGTGCGGAGTCAGTTGCTTCAAGCCGAGAGCGATACGTTTCTTTTCGTCATCGAAGTCGAGAATAACCACGTTGAGTTTCTGATCAAGTTCAACCACTTCTTTCGGATCGCTAACACGTCCCCAAGAAAGATCGGTGATATGAATCAAACCATC
>JAVBVL010000059.1:0-21217 GCA_031554285.1 Bacteroides sp. | reverse complement strand
GCCGGGAAGGCGCATTACCCGTAACAAGTCAGAAGACCTGCCATTCTCAAAACCACACAGTCCGGGCTTTCGGGTGAAGAGCAACAGGATAGACTTCAACGGGAGGGTGCATACCCTATTTTGAAGCGCTACCCACCTTATTATATCTTCTTCCGTCAGATTCCGTTGGTTGATTTATTCATCAAACAAATAGTTGCTATGGAATTATTCATTACCAAGAGAGACGGAAAAAGAGAAGCATTCTCCATCGAGAAAATCAGAAACGCAGTTGCCAAGGCCTTCCTGTCGGTAGGGAGCTTCGCCAGCCAGGAGGTTATCACCAACATCCTGAGCCGGGTAAGCATTACCAATAATACCTCGGTGGAGGAGATACAGAACCAGGTGGAAATAGCCCTGATGGCGGAACGCTATTACATGGTAGCCAAATCGTACATGCTATACCGGCAGAAACACCTGGAAGACCGTGAAGTACGCGACAAACTCCAATTCCTGATGGATTATTGCGATGCACAGAACGCCGCATCGGGCAGTAAATACGACGCCAATGCCAATGTGGAAAACAAAAATATGGCTACCCTCATCGGCGAACTTCCCAAATCGAACTTCATCCGCCTGAACCGCCGCATGCTTACCGACCGTATCAAGGAGATGTATGGCAAGGAGCTTTCCGACCGGTACATCGACCTGCTTAACAACCATTACATTTATAAGAACGACGAAACCAGTCTTGCCAACTACTGCGCCAGCATTACCATGTACCCCTGGCTCATCAGCGGCACAGCAAGCATCGGCGGCAACTCCAAAGCACCCACCAACCTGAAATCATTCTGCGGCGGGTTTGTGAACATGGTATTTATGGTATCGAGCATGCTCAGTGGCGCCTGCGCCACACCGGAATTCCTGATGTACATGAACTACTTCATCGGACTGGAGTACGGCAACGACTACTTCCTGCACGCCGACAAAGTAGTAGACCTCTCCCTCAAACAACGTACTTTAGATAAGGTTATTACCGACCACTTTGAGCAGATTGTCTACTCCATCAACCAACCCACGGGCGCCCGCAACTTCCAGGCGGTATTCTGGAACATCTCCTATTACGATAAATATTACTTCGAAAGCCTGTTCGGCGATTTCATCTTCCCCAACGGCAACAAACCGCATTGGGAATCGCTGAACTGGTTACAGAAACGCTTCATGCAATGGTTTAACCGGGAACGCACCCGCACCGTGCTAACTTTCCCTGTGGAGACTATGGCTCTGCTCACCGAGAACGGCGATGCTAAAGACACGGAATATGGCGATTTCAACGCCCAAATGTATGCCGAAGGTCACTCCTTCTTTACGTACATCAGCGACAAAGCCGACTCGCTCAGCAGTTGTTGCCGCCTGCGCAATGAGATACAGAATAACGGATTCAGCTATACATTGGGGGCAGGTGGAGTTTCTACCGGTTCCAAGAGCGTGCTTACCATCAACCTGAACCGTTGTATACAGGATGCCACACGCAAAGGTCAGCATTACATGTTCTTCTTAGAAGAGGTGGTAGACCTGGTGCACAAAGTACAGGCCGCTTACAACGCCAATCTGAAATACATGCAAGAAAAAGGAATGCTCCCCCTGTTTGATGCAGGATATATCAATATGTCACGCCAATATCTTACCATCGGTGTAAACGGATTGGTAGAAGCTGCCGAGTTCCTGGGTATCGAAATCAACGACAACGCCCGTTACAAAGAGTTCGTTCAGCAGATATTGGGATTGATTGAGGACTACAACAAGAAATACCGAAGCAAAGACCTCATGTTTAACTGCGAAATGATTCCGGCGGAGAATGTGGGTGTTAAACATGCCAAATGGGACAAGCGGGATGGTTTCACTGTGAAGCGCGATTGCTACAACAGCTACTTCTACATCGTTGAAGACGCTTCTTTGAATATTGTTGATAAATTCCGCCTGCATGGACGCGAGTACATCGAGCACCTTACCGGAGGTTCGGCTCTGCACCTCAACTTAGACGAGCACCTGAATAAAGAACAATACCGCCACCTGCTGCGGGTAGCTGCCGCCGAAGGGTGCAACTACTTTACGTTCAACATCCCCAACACGGTGTGTAACGACTGCGGACACATCGACAAGCACAACCTGAAAGAATGTCCGGTATGCCAAAGCCCAAACCTCGACTACCTTACCCGCATCATCGGTTACATGAAGCGCGTCAGTAATTTCTCACAAAGCCGGCAACAGGAGGCCGCCCAACGTCATTATGCTACGATACACCAACTATAATATTGTGTTTCAGGAAATACCGGGTGAAGTAACCCTCGCTATCAATCTATCCAACTGCCCCAACCGTTGTCCGGGATGCCATAGCTCTTACCTGATGGGCGATACAGGGAATGTTTTGGACGAAGAGGTGCTCACCGGGTTGCTCCACAAATATGGTAAAGCCATCACCTGCCTGTGTTTCATGGGCGGTGATGCCTCGCCTGCCGAGGTGGAGCAACTATCGGTGTTCCTGAAACAGCATACTGACGGGAGTTTAAAAACAGGGTGGTATTCGGGGCGCCCCACCCTGCCGGCAGGATGCTGTCCGCATCACTTTGATTACATCAAGCTGGGGCCGTACATCGAACGATTGGGAGGATTAGATTCCCCCTCCACCAATCAACGCTTCTACCGGATAGAGAATGGAGTGATGATTGAGAGCACACGCCAGTTTCATAAGCAGTAACAAGTTGTTTCAAGCGTATGAAACAAAGTGTTTCCCGGCATGAAACTATCTACTACTAAGTAACTATGCCAAATCAGGCTTCCGGCTACTCCAACCGAAGTACATAATATAAAGGAATGCCAACAACGGAAGGATAAATCCGAGCGCCATATTGCTTTCGCCAATCAACCCCATCAGGATAGGGAACACGGCACCGCCGCCTACCCCCATCACAATGTACGAAGAACCTTTCTTGGTATGCTCACCCAATCCCCGTACACCCAGTGCAAAGATAGTGGGGAACATCATCGACATAAAGAAGAAGGAAGCATAGAGGGCATACAGCGAAATCTGTCCCAACGACAGGATAACCAGTACCATACAAAGCACAGCCACACCTCCGAAGATAGCCAACAGGCGGTCGGCAGGAATGCGGCTCATGATAAAGCTACTACTCAAACGTCCTACCAGGAACAGCCCCATACCACCAAAGCCCAATAGTTGAGAGGCTTGCAGGTTCGTTATACCCGGGTCTAACTCCGTTACATAGTTAATAAAGAAGCTGAAAATACCCGTTTGCGCGCCGCAATACAGGAATTGGGCCACTACCGCCATACGTAGCCCTTTATAGTGCCACGCCGACTTTTTACCACCGGCGGCAAGGGTTTCGGTATCGTCTTTGCCATAGACAATCTCCGGCAGTTTGGTGAAGATAAAGCAGATAGCCACAAGCAATACCACCGATCCCACCAGGATATAAGGTTTGGCAAGCGCCAGGTGATCGGACGGGTCGGAACCAAAGATGAGCATGCCTCCAATAAGCGGACCCACAATCCACCCCACTCCATTAAATGCCGAGGCAATATTAACACGCTGTGCCGACGACTCTTCCGGACCCAGACTTGCCACATACGGGTAAGCACCGGTTTCGATAATGCACAATCCGCAAGCTATGATAAACAGCGCACACAGGAACGGCGTGGGCGAATGGATAAAGGCAGCCGGAATAAACGCAAAAGCCCCCAGGGCAAACAGCGTGAGCCCGAAGATGAGTCCCCGCTTATACCCAACGCGCTTCATCAGCAATCCCGCCGGGATGGCCATCAGGAAGTAAGCAATGTATGTGGAAAACTGGATAAAGCCCGACTCGGCTTTCGATATTTCGAAGATTCCCTGGAAATGTTTATTCAACACATCCAACAAGCCGTGGGCGCATCCCCACAATAGGTACAAACTGGATACAAGGATAAAAGGTATCAGGAACGATTTACCCGAAGCGGTGCGTAAAAGTGATTTAAACATGACGTGTTTTTTAGTAACAGAATGGCCGAAGATATTACAAATACTTCATACCGGAATGCTATTTACCCTGTTTTTTTAGAAAAAGCCGCTTTGAACAGCGCCTCACACGTATAATTATACTGGATTTTTGAACTTTTGACGATTTTTACCTATAAACGGATGATTTGTACATTGGTCAGGCGGCCCCAGTGCCCTACTTTTGCCCCCGTTAATCTTGTTCACAACAAACTCCCCATATGATTCGAAACTCTCAATTATACATTATATTATAGAAAAACAATCATGAGAATCTTACTCAAAAAACCGTGCATCTTGCTATTTATGGCACTATGCTGTCCGCTGAGCATGCTCGCTCAGACCAAGACCATTACCGGTACCGTTCGCGATGCGATGGATGTGGTAATCGGTGCTTCTGTATCTGTGAAAGGCAACACATCGGTTGGTACCATTACCGACCTGGATGGAAACTTCAAACTGGCAGTTCCTGCCTCTACCAAAGAATTGTTGGTTTCTTTCGTGGGCTATGAGAACCAAACCGTTGTTCTCGGCGCCAAGACTCACTTAGACATTACATTAAAAGAGTCCAGCGTATTGTTGGACGAAGTAGTAGCCATTGGTTATGCCAAGGTAAAACGTAGAGACCTTACCGGTTCGTCGGTATCGGTAGGCGCCAACGACCTGAAAATGTCGCCGGTAAGTACCGCTGCACAGGCTTTGGCAGGTAAGGCCGCCGGTGTAAACATCGTTCAGCAGAGTGGTGCTCCGGGTGCCGACATCCAGATTACCGTACGTGGTGGTACGTCTATTACACAAGGTACCGAACCGTTGTACATTGTAGACGGATTCCAAATGGATAAGGGTCTGCAAAACGTAGATATTAACGACATCGAAAGCATTGACGTAATGAAAGATGCTTCGGCTACGGCTATCTACGGTGCACGTGGTTCAAACGGTGTTATCCTGATTACCACTAAGTCGGGCAAATCGGGCAAGACAGAAGTGTCTTACAACGGTTTCGTGAGCTTCGACAAATTGGGTAAGAAGATGAACCTCCTTAACACAGAAGAATATGTAAAATACCAATATGAGTTCGACATTCTTCGGGGTGATGCCAACACATTTGCCAACTTCTTTGGTGGCGATGTGAATGCAGCCGACTTCTACACAGGTGCTTACAACCGCATCTCGAAAGAATACGGCACCCGCGAGGGCATCGACTGGCAAGACCTGGTATTTGGTAATACCGGTATTACCCAGAACCACAATGTAAACATCAGCGGTGGTAGCGAAAAAACAAAATACATGTTGAGCTACAACTACACCGGCGAAGATGGTATCATGGATCGCCACGGATACCAAAAGAACAGTATCCGTACCAAGATTAACCACGAATTGTTCAAAGGCGTTCGCTTCGATTTTGCATCGAGCATGCAGATGACCAAAGTAGAAGGTGGTGGCTCATTGGGTGGTAAATTGAAGCAAACCATTTTGCAGCCCATTACCGGTGGTGCCAGATGGACCAACGAGCAGATGATAAGCTCGGATATAGGTAACGAAATTGGTAACATCATGGGCGATGCCAACTACGACGCACAAAACCCGTTGTTGGATAACGCTGCCATTACCAACGAAAAGTACACCCGCCTGATTACCGTGAATGCCGGTTTGGAAATTGACATCATCAAGAACCTTACCTTCCGTACCGCAGGTAGCTACATGTGGGAACAGGTACGTAGTGATTATTGGGATGATGGTTCTACCAAAACGGCCAGAGCCAACCAAAGCCCCTACGGATACGGTAAACGTAATAACAGCGAGAAATTCTCCTGGCAAATTACCAACACCTTGAACTACGCATTCAAGCTGGCCGAGAAACACAGCTTCAATGTATTGTTGGGACAGGAAACTTACTATGCCGAAAATATGAAGTTGGATAACGAGTACCGCAAGTTCTCTGACGGTAACTTCGGATTGAACGACGTAAGTATGGGTACCCCTTATGAGTGGAAATCGAACAAAGAAAAACTCGGTCTCGTATCTCTCTTCGGTCGTTTATCCTACAACTTCAAAGAACGCTACCTATTCTCGGGTACACTGCGTGCCGACGGCTCTTCAAAGTTTGCAAAAGGTAATCAATGGGGCTACTTCCCATCAGCTTCTGCGGCTTGGCGTATCTCTGAAGAAAGCTTCATGGAATCTACCAGAGATGTAATGAACAGTTTGAAACTGCGTGTTGGTTACGGTACTGCCGGTAACAACAACATCGACAATAATATGTACGCTACTACCTATGGTGCCGGTCACTACGGCTACAACGGTGGCGACTACATTACCTACATTCCGGGAACCACCCTGGGTAACCCCAATATCAAATGGGAAAAAACAATGACCACTAACATTGGTTTGGACGTATCGTTCCTCAACAGCCGCATCAACCTGGCAGTTGACTGGTACAACAATGAATCATCAAACCTGTTAATCAGCAACAAGATTCCTACTTCTACCGGTTATACCAACCAAATTCAAAACATCGGTTCTATCCGCAACAGAGGTATTGAGTTTGTATTGAATACAACCAACATCCAGACTAAGGACTTTACCTGGACTACCGACTTCAACATGTCATTTAACCGTTCAAAAGTTATGGATTTGTATGGCGAAGCCGACCGTAACTACTTTATCCAGGATTACGAATCACGTATGGGTTACAAAATTGAAGTAGGCCAACCGTTGGGTCAGTACTACGGACTTGTATATGACGGTGTTTATACTACCGACGACTTTACCCAAAATGCGAATGGCACATACACCTTGAACGACAATGTACCTTACTTGAAAGGAAGTGTACGCAGCAATGTGAAAGTGGGTGATGCGAAATACAAAAACATAGCAGGCGAAACCGATGCCGATGGCAAACCGGTATACTCGGTGAACGACCGTACCGTGATTGGTAATGCACAACCTAAGTTTACCGGAGGTATGAACAACACCTTCCGTTACAAAGGTTTCGACTTGAGCGTATTCTTTAACTTCGTATACGGTAACAAGGTATTCAACATGAGTACACAACGCTTCATCGGTCCGTACCTGGCTAACCAGAATACCTTGGAAAAGATGGCTAACCGCATTACGTTGATTGACCCGACTACCGGTAAGGAAACTACCAGTCTGGCACGTTTGGCCGAACTTAACCCCGACCAATACAGCAGCGCTAAGTTGTGGAACATCTCTACCAACAACAAGTATGCTATCAGCGACCACAGCAGCTATTACCTGGAAGATGGTTCGTACCTGCGTTTGAACAACATCACATTGGGTTACACCTTGCCGAAGAAACTCACTCAAAAGGCTAAGATTAATACCGTACGTGTATATGGTACATTGAACAACATCCACACATTTACCAGCTACACCGGATATGACCCCGAAGTATCTGCTTCGGACAATGCCCTGACTCCGGGTATCGATAACTCTTCTTATCCGCGTTCAAAGAGCTGGGTACTGGGTGTAAACGTAACATTTTAATAGATTACCACAATGAAAAAAATATCAACTATCATAGGGGCACTGGCCGTAGTATTGGCTTTCTCGTCATGCCAGGACTGGCTTGATATGCCCTCCGAATCAAAAGCAGATAGCGGCTCTATCTTTACAACAATCAGCCGTGCCGAAATGACCGTAGTGGGAGCTTATCCGTACCTGTTCACACAAGAATTGGGTTACCAGTTGCTTATGGGTACCGATGAATCCAGCTCTACTGAGAATAACTCGAAGTATTACGTAGCTAACTACGACTATACCAATCTTACCGGTATGTTGAGCTCTACCTATACTACCATGTACCGCGCCATTGAGTATGCCAATGTATGTATCAAGAATCTGCCTGCGATGAGCGCAGCTTCTGACAGCGAACAAACCAAAATCAACGCTTTGCTGGGCGAATCTTACGCCATCCGCGCTTTTGCATATTGGAACATTGTACGCTTCTACGGTGATGTACCTTATTCGGACATTCCTACTGCCGACCTGAGCACCATGTCTTCGTCACGTGTTAGCCGCGACACCATCATGGATCATTGCGTAGCCGACTTGCAGAAAGCCGTTGAATTGCTGCCCTGGAAGAG
Source organism: Bacteroides sp. (assembly GCA_031554285.1). Lineage (GTDB taxonomy): Bacteria > Bacteroidota > Bacteroidia > Bacteroidales > Bacteroidaceae > Bacteroides. Next base: position 13,078 of record JAVBVL010000059.1, on the reverse strand, counting down.
TAAAGGCATAGTTGCTACCGCCGAACGTTTCACTAAGAACTCTGCTTACGGAATCCTGGCACGTGTAGCTTTGCAAGCTGCCGGATACTCGTTGCGTTGGGATTTGAACACAGTTCCTTATAACAAGAGCACTGTGAAGTTGGCTCAGCGCAGTGATGCTGCCCGTGTAAAACAACTGTATCAGATTGCTGCCGATGCTTGTGCTGCTGTTATTGCCCAAAACGAAAACAGCCTGTTGGCTAATTATGACCAGGTATTCCGTAACCTTGCTACCAAACAATACAACAACGAAAGCATGTTGGAGTACGGTTGGTACGGTTCTAACGCTACCGATGTACGTACCGGATATACCAACGGTGTAGCCACCAATGGTACCAGTGCTACATTTGGCAAGGGTGGTCCGCAAATGATTACCATGCCTACTCTGTACTTTGATTATCAAGAAGGCGACCAACGCCGCGACGTATCGGTATGTAACTACGGAATTCTGGCTGATGACTCTTTGCAAATGAGCACCTACCTGGGAACTTGCTTAGGTAAGTATCGCATCGACTGGATGAAGGACAAAGGTACTTCGGACAGCAAACGTGACATCAACTTCCCCCTGTTGCGCTACTCGGATGTATTGCTGATGTATGCTGAAGCATTGAACGAATTGAACAACGGTCCTACAGGTCCGGCCACCGATGCATTCAAGAAGGTACGTATGCGCGCCTTTAAGAACGACGAGTCTAAGATTGGCACCATCCCCACTACGTACGATGCTTTCAAGAAAGCCATCATCGAAGAACGTAAGTTAGAACTTTCTAATGAAGGTTTGCGTAAGAGCGACCTGGCACGTTGGGGTATATTGTATGAGTACCTTACCGAATCAAAAGAGAACTTATACAAACTGGCCAGACGTGAAGGTAAGTATGCCAATGTAGAGGTATACCGCGCTTACAAGTTCGTGAAAGGCGTTTTCCAGAATCCTACCATTGCTATCAAGCACATTGCCATGAGCAATGCCGATATCGAATCGTTGGGTCTGACTGCTACCGAAAAGACTACCTTGAATACGTTGAACTCTTCATCCAAAGGTTATCTGGTAAAAACATTCTACGAAGACAAAGCTACCGGCAAGGTTTATTATACCCGTAGTGCAGTTCCCGCCGGCGTAACAGTTACCGCTGCCCAGTACACCATCCTGAACATGTTTGGTTGTCACTCGGTAAAACAATCCGGAGGTCTTTCAGTAGACAAAGTAGAAGGCTTGGCCGATGTAAACACCTGGATTGAAAAGATGTTCTACGGATTGCAAAAGAACATGGTTGAAATCCTGCCGTTCAACACCACGAGCATCATCGATGTAAACCCGGGATTAGCCGGACAACAACATCCTTGCTATTAAGCTATAGTAAATAAAGAGGTAGCTGCTTAGCTACCTCTTTTTACATATCATCTATACCCATGAAACATAGAAACTTAGTTCTTGCAGTAATCGCCCTCTTCTCAGTAGGGTTGCACGCACAAACACTCGCTTTTCCAGAGGCCGAAGGATATGGTAAATATACCACCGGCGGACGCGGAGGCAAGGTGTATACCGTGCGCAACCTGAACGATAGTGGCGAGGGTAGCTTCCGGAAAGCGGTAGAGGCACAAGGTGCACGCATTGTGGTATTTGCCGTTGATGGAACCATTGAACTGAAATCATCCTTACGCATAGCTAATGACAGCATCACCATTGCAGGCCAATCGGCACCCGGTGATGGTATCTGCCTGAAAGATTATCCGCTGATTGTGGATGCAAGCAACGTCATTGTACGATACATCCGTGTACGTGTGGGCGACCGTTACAACATCGACAGTGACGGCATTGGTGGCGGACGCTACGGACAAAAGAACGTGATACTCGACCATCTTACCGCCAGTTGGAGCATCGATGAGTGTCTGTCTATTTACAAAACAGAAAACCTCACCGTGCAATGGTGCTTAGTTACACATAGCCTCAATCACTCGGTACACACCAAGGGCAATCACGGTTTTGGTGGTATATGGGGTGGTTACAAAGCTACTTTCCACCACAATCTGCTGGCCAATCATGCCAGTCGCAACCCGCGCTTCTCCTCGGTAGAAGGCACCAAGTGGGTTGACTACCGTAACAATGTAATCTACAACTGGGGCTTTAAAACTGCATACGGTGGCGGACAGCACGGTGAGATTAACATGGTGAACAACTACTACAAACCGGGACCTGCTTCGGAACATCACCGTTTATTGGATGTAGCCGAGGACGGAACAGGCCGCTATTACCTGAGTGGTAACGTGATGGAAGGCGATGCGGAAGTAACTAACAACAACCGCCAATCAATAGGACAATTCAAGCCCGGCGATAAGAAAGCGTTCACACCGGAAAGTTGCCTGGTAGATACGCCTTTTCCTTACGAACCCATCCGCGAAGATTCGCCTGCACAGGCATACCAACGGGTGTTGAAGCAAGTAGGATGCAGCTTCTCGCAAGATGCGTACGACAAGGAAGTTCTCCGCCAGGTACGTAAAGGCTTAGCCACCTTTGGTAAGAAAGGCATTATCGACTCACAGGAGGATGTAGGCGGATGGCCGGTACTAAAAACAGGCAAAGCCGCTATAGATAGTGACGGCGACGGCATGCCCGATGCCTGGGAAAAGCGTCATCACCTGAACCCGCAAGACCCATCAGACGGTGCTGCTTACACATTGTCTAAGGAATATACCAACATAGAAGTTTATTTGAACAGTCGAACCGGATTGTAACGTGTTGCAATTGGTTTTTTGACCTTTTTAGTTTTTCAATAGGTGTTTTTTAATCAGCAACCCGGCGGAGCATTCCCCCGCTCCGCCCGGATTGCTTTTGAATGATTTTAGAAGTATGAAAAGATTTTCTTATTTATTGCTTGCTGCCTCCGTGCTCGTTGCCTGTAATGCAGGACAATCGGCACCAATAGACCGTGAAGCGCTGACAACCCGCAACAATCCGCACAATATGGCATTCGATACGCTGGCATCACTCTCGGTAGGTAACGGCGAGTTTGCCTTTACAGTAGATGCTACGGGCTTGCAAACCTTCCCCGAACTGTATAAGAAAGGAGTACCCTTGGGTACACAAAGCCAATGGGGATGGCATAGTTTTGGTAACCCCAACGGGTACAAAGCCGAAGAGGTATTGAAAGAGTTCGACTTTGGGCGCGGACACAAGGAGATATATTCCTGCCAGTTTAAAGAACCTGAACGCCTGGTAGAGGCTTGCGACTGGCTACGCGTAAACCCGCACCGTCTGCACCTGGGAACCATCGGATTAGAACTGGGCGACAGTGTAAAGCCCACTGATATTACCGATATCCAACAAACGCTTAATTTGTGGGAAGGCCGCATCGACAGCCATTTCAGTTTCAACGGGAATGCTTTCGATGTACAAACCGTATGTCACCCGCAACAGGATATGGTGGCAGCCCACATCGTGAGCCCGGCACATACAGCTATCAACCTCCGCTTCCCCTACCCCACAGGCGGTCATGCCGATGATGCTTGTAACTGGGAGGCTAACGACAAACATTCTACAGAGATAGTTCGCCAGGATGCGCAAAGCGCCTTGCTGAAACGCACGCTGGATGCCACCACGTATTACGTTACCCTTCGTTGGGAAGGCAAAGCATCACTCAGCGAAAAGGCAAAGAACTATCTGTTACTCACTCCCGAAGAAGATGCGCTGAGCCTTTCGTGTGAGTTTACCGCCGAAGAGCCTGCCACCCAAGCATTACCCTCCTTTGCAGAGACACGTACCACCGGTGCTTCCTATTGGAATAGTTTCTGGAAAAACGGTGGCGTAGTAGACTTCTCTCATTGTACCGATTCACGTGCCAAGGAACTGGAACGCCGCGTGGTATTGAGTCAATACCTGCTTGCCATCCAATGTGCAGGAAGCACCCCTCCGCAGGAAACCGGACTCACATACAATTCGTGGTTTGGCAAGATGCACCTCGAAATGATTTGGTGGCACCAGTCCTGGCAAGCCCTTTGGGGGCATCCGGAATTGCTTGACCGCACTCTGGGATGGTACGAAAGCGTAGAACCTATGGCACGCGAAATTGCCAAACGTCAAGGCTTCGACGGTGTACGCTGGATGAAGATGACCGACCCGAGCGGTGACGAATCGCCCTCGAATACCGGTAGCTTCCTGATTTGGCAACAACCCCACTTTATCTACTTAGCCGAGTTGGTGTACCGTTCTAATCCCAATGACAGCATTATCCAAAAATATAACCACCTGGTGCAGGAAACGGCCAAGTTTATGTACTCTTTTGCTACGTACGACCAACTGGAAGGACGCTTTATTCTGAAAGGAGCTATCCCGGCACAAGAAACCTTGCGGGCGGCTACCACCATCAATCCTCCTTTCGAGTTATCGTACTGGCACTATGCCATGGAGGTTGCCCAACAATGGCGGGTACGTATGGGTGGGAAGCGTAACCTGGAATGGGACGAGATGATTGACAAACTATCACCCCTGGCATACAACGATGAAGGTCTTTACCTGGCTTCGGAAGATGCTACAGATACCTTTACCGACATCCGCTTTACCAGCGACCACATGGCTGTATTGGGCTCGGTAGGTATTCTGCCTATGAACAAGCTGATACGCGCCGATTACATGACCAACACGCTTCATTGGATATGGGACAACTGGAACTGGGACAAAACCTGGGGATGGGATTACCCGATGACTGCCATGAACGCCACCCGCCTGGGCGAGCCCGAGAAAGCCGTAAGTGCGTTGCTCATGGACAAACAGAAGAACACGTACCTGCCTAACGGGCACAATTATCAGGATGGCCGCCTACGTTGCTACCTGCCGGGTAACGGCGCTTTGCTTACCGCCGTTGCTTTGATGTGCGCCGGTTGGGACGGATGCGAAGTGAAGAACCCCGGTTTCCCGCAAGACGGTACCTGGGATGTACGTTGGGAAGGATTGAACCCGATGCCGTAAACACTAATTCCTTTATATACAAAGTCCCCCTAAAGTTGGAGTTCCACTTTAGGGGGACATTTTTATATAGGAGGAGGCCGTCAGGCTTCCGGTTCCGGGGCAGCAGTACCTCCACCCTTTTGATAAGTAGAGGGCGATACGCCAAACTGCCCCTTGAAGCACTTGCTAAAGTAGAACGGGTCGTTGAAACCGACTTTGTAAGCAATCTCGGCCACATTCATCGTATCTTCGGACAACAGCAACTCGGCAGCTTTCTTGAGGCGTACAATGCGCAGGTATTCTACCGGCGAATAACCTGTGATGCCGCGTACTTTAGTATAAAAGGCAGTACGACTCAGCTTCATCAGCGTAGCAAACTCCTCCACGGAGAAGTCGGCACGCGTAATGTTCTCTTCTAACACCGTAGCCAGACGGTCGGCAAACTTCTTATCACGGTTGGTAGAACAGATGGCAGTATGCGTAATTCCCGGTTCTTTGGAGAATTTCTCACGCAATCTATCCCGTTGCTCAATGAGCTTAAGCGCACGTGCCAACAGATATTTAATGCTGAACGGTTTCGAGATATACGCATCGGCACCGGCATCGATACCTTCTAACTGGTTCTCCTGTGAGCTCAGTGCAGTAAGCAGAATAATGGGGATGTGACTGGTAGCAAAGGTGGTTTTCAGCTTACGGGTTACATCGAAACCCGTCATTCCCGGCATCATTACGTCACAGATAATCAAATCCACTTCGCCTGCCTGGGCTTTCTCCAGACCTTCAATTCCATCCACAGCTACTTCTACCTCGAAGTAAACGCCTATCTCTTCTTTCAGCAAGGAGCGTATATCGGCATCGTCTTCAATAACCAGCACCTTCCGCTTATTGAGCGGAATAACTTCCTGTTCATGTTCAGGTTCAGTCACCTCTTCCGATGATTTTGCTAACACATTAGCAAGTTCGTCAGCTTCCTGTAACAGCACATTGCCCGATATCAGGAAGTCTTTCTCATTGTACGCTGCTTTATCGGTAGGAATGGCTACCGTAAACACAGAACCGCCGCCTTCGTTTTCCTTATATATAATGGTTCCCTGATGCACCGATACCAGTTCGTGACTCAAATGCAAACCCACCCCGATGCTATCGCCCGAGAAACTGCTTTGCATAAAGCGTTTAAACAGTTCGTTCTGCTTCTCTTTGGGTATGCCCACGCCGTTATCCGACACCTTTATTTCCAACAGTTTCTTCTCTTCGTCTATCTGTATGGAGAACGTTACCGTACCCTGAGAGGGCGTGTATTTAAAGGCATTGGATAGCAGGTTATAAGCCACCTTATCCAGTTTGCCCTTATCGATAAACATCTTGTACGATTTGAGCGGCGACTGGAAGCGGAAGGTCATACTCTTCTGCTCGGCCACGTCGTTGAAGCTCAGGAATATTTCGTACAGGAAGCCTATCACGTCGGTCTCTTCCAGGGAAAGCGCCAGTTTGTTATTCTGCATCTTCCGGAATTCCAGTAGTTGGTTGATGAGCCTCAACATGCGCTGACTGTTTTTCTCCATCGTCTGCAACGGCTTAGCGGCTTCGCGCGGCATGGTGTCAATGCGCTGTATCTTCTCCAAGGCTCCTTGAATAAGTGTGAGCGGCGTGCGGAACTCGTGCGAGATGTTGGTAAAGAACACCAGTTTGTACTCCGTAAGTTGCTCTTCAATCTTGATGCGGGTACGCAAGCTGCTCATGTTGCGCACGGTACGGAACACCACATAGAGCAAGCCAATGAGCAACACGGTATAAAGCAGGAAAGCCCAACCCGTTTTCCAAAACGGAGGCGTGATAACAATTTTGAGCACAGCTTCCTGCTCGCCCCATACGCTGGCGGTATTGCACGACTTTACATGCAAGTAGTACGTACCGGGCGACAAATTTTTATATGCCGCAAAGTTCAGCGGCGAAGGTACACTCCACTCGCTTTCATAATTCTCGAGCCGGTAGCTGAACCGCGGCAGGTTGGCATCCGAATAATCCAACGTAGATACTTCGATGGCAAACGAGTTCTGATAATATTTCAGTTGAATGGCCTGCGAGTAAGCTAACGCCGACTGCAACGGCGAATCCGGATCGCCCGGACGTACGGAGATACCGTTCAACTTTAAATCGGTAAAGGTTACCGAGGTTGCATTGTGTCTACGTCCCACTTTCTCGGTATCTATTACCACTAAGCCTTGATTGGAACCGAAGGCGAGCCGCCCGTCGGCCAACTTGAAAGCACTGTTTTCGCAATAGATATTGCCTTGCATAAAGTCGGAAAAGAAATAATTCTCGAACACCCGGGTTTCGGGGTTAAAGCACGAAATACCGTACTGGGTCGAAATCCATATCATTCCCTGGGCATCTTCGGCAAAGGCTTGTACCATGTTGCTCACCAATCCGTCGGCAGTGCTGTAATGGGTAAAGGTAAGCTGGTTGTAACGGCCGCCAGGGGCACACATACTGAATCCTGTTCCCGATTCGGCTATCCATACCCGTCCTTTACTATCTTGCATAATGGAACGTATCTCGTCACTCTTCAGGAACTTACCTGCCTTGTCGTACCCGTGATAATCCTTGGGGTTCGCCAGCAACTTATCGGGACGGAATACAAATACTCCTCCACTGGTTCCTGCCCATATCCAACCGTTTTGGTCTTCTATGAGGCATCGAATCCAACGTTGCCCGTATTCGCCGTTCAGGAACCGGCGGAAGGTATATCCGCTTTTCCCCGGAACAGCCAGGTTCAATCCGCCGCCAAAGGTACCCACCCATATACGGTTCTGCTTATCGCCCAGGATGGTATAGATGGCGTCGTATGAGAGTGAAGTAGAATCGGCCGGTACGTTCTGATACAGCCGGTTGTCGACATACAGTGCCGAACGGCGGGTTCCTTTCCATACATGCCCGTCCTTATCTTCGTAAATGGCGTAAGTACTGAAATCGTCGTAATACTTCTTTTTCTGCACCGAGAAGTCGGAGTTGTACAGGTACAATCCTCCGTTGCGGGTACCCAGCCATACATCGCCACGCCCGGTTTGCACCACCATACGTACGGTATTGAGGTTGGTATCGTTACTACCTTCGGGATAGATGCGCGTAGCTCCTTCGTTAATGACACTCAGGCGCGAAACTCCGCTGAATTCGGAGCTCACCCAGATACTTCCCGAGCGGTCTTCCATGATATTCTGCAGAAAATTCGATTCAATGTGCGAGGCGGTACCATTATCGGCGGTAAACTGTTGCAACTCCTGTGTGGCGGGAGTGTAAGCAAACAGTCCGCTACCATAAGTAGTAATCCATATGATGTTGCGGGAATCGTGCCAGATGTGGTATTGTTCGCGATTGGCAAACTCCTTATCATTTTTCAACGCCAACGGGAATAGCTTGGTTTCGCCCGTTTCGGCCTGGATGTAATACAGGTTACCACTTTTGTTATGCACCCAATAATTATCCAGGTTATCAGTCTTCACAATCCCGTTCGGTATGTGGTGCACGCCCTGTTCACGCTCCAAACGGCGCGTTTGCAGATTGAGCGAATAGGTGCCTCCCGAAGTAAAGAACAGGCATTTGGAGCGGATATTCAGCACACCAGTTATCTCTATCCTGTCCCGTTGCACAGGTATTTCGCCCACTTTTTTAAAGTTGTTCCGGGCATCGTTTATCCAAATTCCGCCTTCGACAGATACAAAAACATCATCGCCCTTGTATGAAATCAGTTTGAAAAAGGAAGCACCCTGCTGCAAACTTTTCATGGTTCCTTTGTTCCACGCAAACCAACCTTTATCGGTAATGATGTAAACCTCACCATGGCTGCCTTCTTTCACCAGCAACACGTTATTAGAGGGCAATGTTTTGTTATGCGCACCAAACGATTCGGAAGTAAACGTACCATTCTTATAAGAAACACGCATACACCCTTCCCATTTACCCCAAACCCAAACATCGTCGCCTTGCAAGGCGGCCATGTTATAATGCCGCGTATGCTCGCCGCAGCCGGAAAAGTCGACAAAGCGGTCGTTCTTCAAATCGTAGCAGTTAAAAATATCGGCATAGGTACTTACCCACAAGAAGCCGTTGCGGTCTTCCATCAGGCTGCGGATGCGGTGGTCGGCTAAGGAAATTGCTTCACTCTCTTTGGGGTAGAAGTTAACAAAGGCATTGCCGTCATAGCGGCTCAGTCCGTTGAGAGTTGCCATCCACAGAAAACCTTTGTTATCCTGCAGAATCTGGCGTACGGAATTATCTGCCAGCCCATCGGTAGTGGTAAGCCGTTCTGAACGAAGTTCGACGGCAGCCCGGACAGGCAAACAAGCAAGTATCAGTGAGATTAGAATAGTAATTCGGCGTTTCATGCACTTCATAGTATTTATAAATCTATCCCTACAAAGGTACATGATAATTCTTAAATGTCCATACGGTTAACCGATTTTCTACATATCACTTGTTTTTCCGGTAAAAACCCTTATCTTTGGTTGTATCAAACAATTACCTCATTAAATTTGAACCGTCATGAAGCCATCTGCCATCCTATCTGCCATTAAAAGAAACGGTAAACTACTGCCCATTACGTTAGTAGTTGTATTAATTCCGTGTATGTTAATTTATTTCTCTTTAGAAGTAGCAGTTACCACTCCCAATCAGGGTGTAAAGATTAGTGGAATCTACGGCGAAGAAATTCAAGCCGATGATATTCTGCAGATTGAACTGGTAAAGGGTATACCTCCCACCAAGATGCGCACCAACGGTTACTCATTGGGCGAAACCCGTATCGGGTATTTCAAAACAACGAACAACGGAATCATTAAGTTGTTCCTGTATACTTCGTCAGGACCCTTTCTTAAAATCACGCAAAAGAACGGATGCAATATCTATGTAGGGTATAATAAAAAGCAGAAGACACAGAAAACGTATGAGCGGGTGATGGAGGCTGTCGGCAAGAAATAACTTATTGATTAGGCGAATTAAAAATTTATTCCTCTGACACTTTCATTCAATTAAGCATTCTTGCTTAACCCTACATTTTGATTTACAAAAGTATCCGGACTTTCTACAAGCTTGGCAACAAAATCGGCAATACTCTTGCGGGAAATATCCCTTCCTGCTTCGGGTTGCCCTTTGTAGGTTATTTTGTAATCAACTTCATCCACGTAGGTGAATCTTCCCGGACGCAACACAGTATAATCCAACCCTGATTTTTCCACAACTTCCGCCAGTTTCCGGTACTGCGAAAACACGGGCTTCATCAGAGTGAGCATTATCGAGTTAATAATGCCGGGGGAATCTTTTCCTCCACGGAATGTTGCTTTCCACGAAGCTCCGTAAATACCCATCGAACTGATGGCAATGATTCGCTTCACTTTCGTATCTTTCATCGCCTTGACTACGCTTTCAGCCATTGTCTTCAAATCGCCGGATAATCCGAAGCAAACAATATCCTGATTTTTTACCGCATTTTTTACGCTTTCATAATCCAACGCATCACCTTCGATAACCGTATTGTTTTCCGTGTATTTTTTATCCAACTTGTTGCTGTTTCTCACAAACAAGGTAAGATGAACATCTTTTTGCTGCATTAAAGCGTCGATGACGTAAGCGCTAAGACTTCCGGTCGCTCCGAATATAATTACCTTTTTCATACTCAACATTTTTTTCCTGCCTCATACGCCTGTATAATAGCAGGATTTCCAAGAATATCGCCTTTAGCCCATGCACCCAAACCAAAGATATGCCCTGTATCCGTTAACTCCGGTGTCATGCGTAGGAAGTTCTTGTAATCGGATAACGTACCTTCCACTGCACTGTGTTCGGGCTCGGCGCAGGTGGCAATCAGATAGGCTTTGCCGCCGAATTCGGCAAATCGGGGAAGCGTGCGGTCGATGAGTGTTTTCAACTGCCCGTTCATCGCATAAAAATAAACGGGTGTGGCAAAGACAATCACATCAGCGCTTACCATCTTTTCAAGGATTTCATTCCCGCCATCCTTTTGCACGCACTTTTTGGTTTCGCTGCACGCATCACAAGCCATGCAGTAGCCCAGCCGTTCTTTGTGCAGGTATATTTTTTCTACTTCGTGCCCTGCCTCTTGCGCCCCACGCATAAATTGGTCGCACAACAAATCGGAATTGCCACCTTTGCGCGGACTGGCCGATAAGATGATTACTTTTTTGCTCATGATGATGAATTTTTATCGTATGAAATTGGTGAATACCGGTTCTTCCTGTTCGGGTTGTTGGATTCCGGCTTTTTCGGCAACGGCCTTGCATTTGAGAAACCATGCCATGTTCCGTCCCAATGTACGCATCGTCCGAAGTCCTTCAATATCCTGCATCACCTCTTCCGGCTTTTCGCCATGCACCATATTCCAATAAGAAGAAGATATGACAGGCATTTCCTGAATGGTAAAATACTTATTGAGTTGGTCGAAAGTGGCAGTTGTCCCGGCGCGACGTGCCGAAACCACCGCTGCCGCAGGTTTCAGGCGATACGCTTGGTTGTTATTCCCCGCAAGGTCTGAAATAAATGCCCTATCCATGAACGCGGTCAAGGCGCCGTTTGCTGACGCATAATATACCGGACTTCCGAAAATAAATCCATCCGCTTGTTTCGCTATTTCAAGGAACTCGTTTACTTTGTCTTTTGTAATCACGCATTTCCCCGTTTCCATACACTTGTAACAGGCTATACAACCGGAAATCGCTTTATTTCCAATCCAAAAGATTTCCGTTTCGATACCTTCCTTGTTCAGCGTTTCGGCAACTACTGTAAGCGCCGTATAAGTGCAGCCCTTGGGATTGGGGCTGCCGTTTATCAATACTACTTTCATATTTATTTTCTTTTGATTATAAGCACATTTTCAAGATGTTTACCACATCATTTTTAAAATTTATGATGCAAAGGTAAAGCAAGAGCCGCAAGCGATGGTTTCGCCTGCGGCTCATTTAAGTTTACTGAAAAGGTCAAAACGTTATTCATGGATACTTGTTGGTGCAAACCCGTATTCCTTTTTGAAAGCAGTTGAGAAATGGGAAAGGCTTTTAAATCCGGTTTCTAAGTAAATGTCGGACACTTTTTTGCCTTCCTCTCGTATTTTTCGATAGGCCGATTCGAGCCGCTTTTTCATCAGCCACCGTTCGGGCGAAAGTTCGCTTACCTTCTTGAAATCACGCTTGAATGTGGCAAGGCTTCTTCCTGTGAACGAAGCGATTTCTTCTAACGACAAGTCGCACATATAGTTTTCGTTTAAAAATTCGAGGATGTCGATTTTCCACGGTTCGACGAAATCAAAAAGCGTTACCGAAGAACTAATATCAATGCGAAGCAGGGCTTGTATGCCTTCTTGCAATTTCATTTTAATCAATTCATCTGTTGGTTTGATAGACGAATCGAAGTAAGGAATCATGGAGCTGAACAGGCTTGTAATATCAGGCGTTGGCGGTACTCTTATCACACTTATATCACAATCTTTTAAGTCTGTCGGGAGTTTCGATTTATCCATTTGCCGGTAATAGTCCCGCAGGAATTTGCGGCTGAACACAAGGAAAATCGCCCGGAATTGCTCGTTGCCTTTCGGGCGGTTAGTCATATTGATACGGTGGTTTTTTCGCAGAAACATGCATTCGCCCGACTGCACAGTATCGCTGTTTTTACCTTCTTCCAGCAGCAGTTCACCTGAATAAACATACACAAGCATGTGGTCTTTGGCCATGTGCACGCAGGTTTCCATTTCATTGAAGTGAAAACCAAAAAACACATCGGAATAATTCAGCATGAGCGACCCCGGTTTCGATTGTCCCATAACATTCACTTTTTAAGATGATTTTGCAAAGGTACGAAAAGTAGAAGTTGTCGGTTAGAAATAATCGCCATTTTTCATTATTCAGTTTGCAGCCTTCTATAACTCTACCCAAGGCTAATATAAGGTTTACTTGCGTTTTTTTTGGCACTTTTGCGGTATAGTTATCCTTTTTTATAGGGTATTGAAGTGAGCCCACCCGGCAGGGCAGTTGTGCCCCCCAGGGGTGGCCCCGCACACCGGCCGGGGGGAACCCAGGGCCCAGCCGGGTGGGG
>JAVBVL010000087.1:0-27752 GCA_031554285.1 Bacteroides sp. | reverse complement strand
TACCTGATAAATAACCGATGGCGAATCCCTTTTTGATTCGCCATCGATTCGCCATTCTTCGGTGGATTCGCCATTGAACTGCATGGAGGATAAGTCACACAGATACCGACTCAAAAGTAGTTTCATTAGCGGAAACCTTTTGTTCCATGCCCGGAAACTTTTAGTTCCAAGTGCAGAAACTAAAAGTTTCATGAACAGAAACAGAATAGTTTCCTTGCTGAAACCGGTAGTTTCGCCCTTGAAACCGCCGGTTTTGCTCCTGAAACTACCGGTTTAGCCCCTGAACTGTTGGTTTCATCTGATGTAACTACGTATAAATTGCTTATATTTGCCGGATAAACAATTCTAACGAATCGAAGAAACATGAACGTAACTCTTTGGATTATTCTCGCTGTAGTGCTGTTGGCGGCACTCACCACTATCCTTATTTATAACAAACTGGTAGGCAACAAAAACCGGATGCAGGAAGCATGGAGCGTTATCGATGTGTTCCTCAAGAAACGGTTCGACCTGGTACCTGCGCTGGTAGACACCGTGAAAGCGTATGCCGCACACGAAAAAAATCTCATGGAACAGGTAGCCTTGTACCGCACACAAGCCATGCAGGCGCCCAACCAGCAACAACGCATGGAGTCGGAAACCGCCCTCGGCAAAGCAATGGGCAGCCTGATGGTGGTTGCCGAAAGTTATCCCGACCTGAAAGCCAACGAAAACTTCCTGCAACTGCAACAGCAACTGTCTGAACTGGAAAATGATTTGGCTTCGGCACGACGGTACTACAACGGTACCGTGCGCGAGAATAACATCGCCCTGGAGAGCTTTCCATCGAACATTATCGGTAACCTGTTCACCTTTAAGAAAGGTAATTTCTTTGCTGCCGCTGCCGGCGAGAAGGAACTTCCCGGCATAAACTTCTAATAATTATGGTAAAACGCATACTAAGCCTCTTTATCCTGTTGCTCAGCCTCACCGCATATGGGCAAACGTACAGAGAGCGGATACTCTCCTTTCACTCGGATATTGCCATCGCCACCGACGGCACGGTAACTGTTACGGAACACATCCGTGTGTACGCTGCCGGAAAGCAAATCAGGCGCGGTATTGTACGCCGCATCCCTATCACCCGCACCGACCGCAACGGAAGTAAAAAGAAAATCGACATCCAAGTGCTCTCGGTAACATGCAATGGAAGCACATGCCCCTATGACACCGAACGCGAAAACGGTATGCGCATCATTAACTTTGGTAACGACGACCGGCTGGCTGTGCCCGCCGAATACGAATACACCCTTACATACAGCAGTCGCGGGCATGTAGGTTTCTTCGACACGTACGATGAACTGTACTGGAACGTAACGGGTAACGACTGGGATTTTCCCATCGACCAGGCATCGGCTACCCTCACCCTACCGAATGATGTATCGGCCATCTCTACCGCCTGTTACACGGGTGCTTACGGAAAAGCTGAGAAGAATTGCGAAATTACCAATGAAGGCAATGTAGTGCACTTCCGTACCATTGCACCGTTGCACCGGGGTGAAGGACTGACAGTAGCCGTTTCTTTCCCCAACGGCATCATTGAACGCCCCGCACCGCCCTCGGCTTTGGAGTTGTTCTGGCAGAAATACGGAAGTCCCATTAGTGCCGCGGTATGCCTGTTGCTGCTGCTTACCTACTGTTGGCTAACCTGGAACAAGGCAGGGCGCGACCCACGCCGGCCGGTGGTTATCCCCACCTTCCGCCCGCCACACAATTGGAGTGCCGGGATAATACGTTACCTCTACATACGTACCGCTGACGACCGCGGCTTTACCGCCTCCCTGGTATCGATGGCTGTAAAAAAAGCCATCCGCATTGACTGCGAAAAGAAGAAATACACCTTGCGGGCACTCAAACGGGTGGAAACCCTTTCTGCCGAAGAACAGGCGTTGTACGATACCCTGTTTCAAAAGGCCACCACATTGGCAGTATCCGATAAAAACCACGAGCGTTTTGCCGAAGCCATGCTCCAACTAAAGGAAGCCCTTTCCACGGAAATTACGATGAAGGAGTACTATTTGTACAACGGTAAGTACATTGCAGGCGGGTTCATGGTGAGCCTCGGCGTGTTGGGGCTTTACTTGCTGATGTGCTGGTCCATCATCGACACCCTGCCCGCTTTTGCCTTCTGGTATGTGGCGTTGGTACTCCTCGTATTGGTTATCTTCTGCATCTACGCGTGGCTTATCCAGGCACCCACCCCGCTGGGCGCCCAAACAACAGCCAACATAAAAGGCTTCCGCATGTACCTCAAAACAGCCGAGGAGAACCGCCTGAACCTGCTCACGCCTCCCGAGCAAACGCCTGAATTATTTGAGCAGATGCTCCCCTACGCCATTGCACTGAATGTAGAGAATGAATGGGGACGCAAGTTCGAGGCTGTACTCAAGAAATACAACTATACCCCCGATTGGTACAAGGGTACCGAACCGTTAGTGTACACCGCATTGGCTCATTCGTTCACTTCGTCAATCAGCAGTGCGCAGGTTGACCCTGCTTCTTCTTCGTCTTCGGGCGGAAGTTGGAGCTCCGGAAGTGGCGGTGGTGGTTTCTCCGGAGGAGGTGGCGGCGGAGGAGGAGGTGGCGGCAGATAGACACGCTAAGTATATGATAAAATTGATTGTTCAATCATTTAATAATAAAGTGATGAAGAAGAGTATTACAAAAGAGCAATACGAATTTGCTTTGGAGCGGATAGAAGCACTTCTTCCGCTTGTGGAGGAGCATACTCCCGCGACAGATAAAAACGCTGTTGAACTAACCCTGATGAGCGACCTCGTTATTGAGTACGAGGAAGAATACCACCCTATTGTTTAGTCAATATTTTCAGTCGGAAATACGCTTTCTTTACGTATTTCCGACTATCTTTGCACGTAATTTATTAATCAAAAAAACAGAAGAATATGGCAATGCATACATGGTTCGAGTGCAAAATTCGATACGAAAAGGTGATGGAAAACGGTATGAACAAGAAGGTTACCGAACCTTATCTGGTAGACGCACTGAGCTTTACCGAAGCCGAAGCGCGCATCATCGAAGAGATGACACCGTTTATCTCGGGCGAGTTCACCGTATCGGACATCAAACGTGCCAACTACAGCGAATTGTTCAGCAGTGACGACGAAAGCGCCGACCGCTGGTTCAAGTGCAAACTGGTATTTATCACCCTCGATGAGAAGAGCGGCGCCGAAAAGAAATCGTCGACCCAGGTATTGGTACAGGCTGCCGACTTGCGCGATGCCGTGAAAAAGCTCGACGAAGGCATGAAGGGCACTATGGCAGATTACCAGATTGCATTGGTATCGGAAACTCCCATCATGGACGTATATCCCTACGGCGAAAAGAACGACAAACCGGAAGTGTAAACAATTGCAGCCGACAGACGTTAAGTGGATATGAGCAAGATTGCCGAACATATTACGCAGGTACTGGCCACGCTCCCCAAGGGAGTGCGGCTGGTAGCTGTTTCTAAATTCCACCCCAACGAAACGCTCATGGAAGCGTACGAAGCGGGGCAACGGATATTTGGAGAAAGCAAGGTGCAGGAAATGACGGCAAAGTACGAGAGTTTACCCAAAGACATTGAATGGCACTTCATCGGCCATCTGCAAACCAACAAGATAAAGTACATTGTTCCGTACGTTACATTGATTCACGGAATAGACTCGTACCGGTTGCTGGAAGAGGTAAACAAACAAGCTGCCAAAGCAGGGCGCGTAGTGGATTGTCTGCTGCAACTGCACGTGGCACAGGAGGAAACCAAGTTTGGCTTCACCCCCGAAGAATGTAAAGAAATGCTGACTGCGGGCGAATGGAAAGAATTGGGCCACGTACGCATCTGCGGACTCATGGGCATGGCGAGTAACACCGAAAACGAAGAACAAATCAACCGGGAGTTTTGTTTACTTCATAGAACCTTTCAGGAATTGAAGGACACTTGGTTTGCCGGTGCAGATGCTTTCAGCGAATTATCCATGGGTATGTCGCACGATTATTCGTTAGCCATTAAACAAGGAAGCACCCTGGTACGGGTGGGGAGCCTGATATTCGGTGAAAGGGAGTATTAAAAACTCCTATACATGGCCGATTTAACAACTAAATTTGCAGGGCTTACCCTGCGTAACCCCATTATTGTGGGCAGTTCCGGACTCACCGACGGTCCGTTGAAAAACAAAAAACTGGCTGAGGCAGGCGCCGGAGCCATCGTACTAAAATCCTTGTTTGAGGAACAAATCCTACTGGATGCCGACCAACTGAAAGATCCTGCTTTCTTTCCTGAAGGTAACGACTACCTGGTAGAATACATCCGCGAACATAAGTTGACAGAGTACCTCGACCTCATCAGGAAGAGTAAAGAGGTATGCAACATTCCCATCATTGCCAGTATTAATTGCCACTCGGACAGCGAGTGGGTTGATTTTGCCAAACTCATTGAAAAGGCGGGAGCCGATGCGCTCGAAATTAACATCCTGGCACTCCCTACGGATATACATTATAAATATGGTGAGTTTGAGCAACGCCACATCGACATCCTGCGGCATGTAAAAGCTACCATACGCATACCCGTTATCATGAAACTGGGCAGCAACCTCACCAACCCCGTGGTATTGGTTGACCAACTGCATGCCAACGGAGCAGCAGCGGTGGTACTATTTAACCGCTTCTACCAACCGGATATTAATATTGAAAGGATGGAACGTGCTGCGGGTGAGGTATTCAGCCACGCTTCTGATTTAGCTCCTACCCTGCGCTGGATTGCCATTGCATCGGGCATTGTAGACAAGATTAATTATGCCGCATCGGGAGGTGTCCACAAACCGGAAGCAGTAATCAAGGCCCTATTGGCAGGAGCCTCCGCAGTAGAGGTGTGCAGCGCCATCTATCAAAATACCAACCTGCGCATTGGCGAGATGACCCGCTTCCTGGAAAACTGGATGGAAAGAAAGGGATTTGAACGTATTGAACAGTTCCGCGGCAAGCTCAATGCCAAAGACAATGAAAGCGTTAACATGTGGGAGCGTACACAGTTCCTGAAATACTTCTCGGCGAAATAGCTGGAATAGTGATAAATAATAAGTGGTTAGTGATAAGTAAGAATTTCAAACCACTTATCACTAACCACTTATCATTTATCACTACTTCTTATTCTATCCAGTTGATGGTAGAGTTGCCCACCCAATTCTTGAATTTCGGGTATTTGGTATCAATAGCTTCTTGCTCTGCCGTCCATACATACGAAGCCGGTACACAAATTTTCTGTGGAGCTTTTCCACATTCGGCTTTCAGGTTATAGGTTACGGCATTTTGTTGTACCAAGATTTCTACATCGTTGGCTGTATACGTTCCGTCAACGCTAAACATCACAGCAGGTTTTGTATGCATACCCGTATTCACCATAGTACTTGTAGACACACCAAAGAGTTCGTGAACTTCCTTTTGTACACCACCTACTTTAATATATAAAGGCAAAGTACCACCGGCAGCCTGCAGGGTGATTAATGTAGTATTTCCTCTCGGAGTTACATCAAACACCACGTCATTGAAGTCGAAATCGCCAATAGCACCCAGGTCTTCGGCAATGATTCTTTTGGTATTGCTGAAAGTTCCCGGAGTAATCTTTACAATCCAATCGGTATAGATACCATCGGCAGCTTCTTGTTGATTCGGGTTTCCTCCTGTAGCAACAAAATCAAAACCTACATAATAACCTCCATCAATGTATTGAATGGTGTACTCATAGTGACGCTTACTATCAGTAGAGTTAGCATAACTAAAGTTAGTACTCAGGCTATTTACCATAAGCATGATGGTACCCATCGTATTATTAAAATTATTGATGTGTTCCTCATTAACCTTCAATTCATCCATATTACCATGTCCCTTATATATTTGTTGGATATAGAAATCGGTCCACAGTACTGTTTCAGAAGTAGTAATATTAGGATGTGCTTTAAACCAGGCAACTACCTTATCTACTTCGGCCTGGGTAATGGCAGCCGGTTGTGGCCCCCATTCATTGCTATTAGTATTGGCAGCCTTTGTAGAAGCTCCAAATCCCCAATCCTGATCGGCAGCAATGGTACCATACTTCTTCCCGAAAGCTGTGGCGTACTGAACATCCTTCTGTTCGGTAGCTTTGTCAGCATCATACAAGTCTTTAGAACAACTGGTAAAAGCCAATACCCCCATGGCTAAAACCAAAAATTTCATTCTTCTTTTCATAAACATTTTATTGTTAATTTAGTTATTTTACATAGTATTCTCACTTTTGATGTTGCAAATATAGATCAATTTACTTGTACATTGTGTGGAATAATTTGTGAAATTTGTGGATATTTTACTTTAAATACCCTTAATATAACATTTAATACCCCCACACAACAGGCGGCTTACAGTTTGTATGTCAAATTACGCAAATTGATAACAACATTGTATGTTACTCAAGAATATCGTATCATAAAAGAAAAAGCAAAGGGCACAGAGGATAAACTATTTTCCTCTGTGCCCTTGCACTACCTACAACAAGAAACCTTTACATCAGGTTGCTTGCCAGTTCACTTAGTTCGCTACGTTCACCCTTAATCAGGTTTACGTGCGCAAAGAGATTCTGGTCCTTCATGCGGTCAATCATATACACCAGCCCGTTTGACTGGCTATCCAGATACGGTTGGTCAATCTGCTGAATGTCACCTGTAAATACCATCTTGGTTCCTTCACCCGCACGGGTAATGATGGTTTTTATTTCGTGTGGGGTAAGATTCTGTGCCTCATCGATGATGCAGTAAGTTTCGCTCAAACTGCGTCCGCGGATGAAAGCCAATGCTTCAATGACCAGTTGTTCGCTCTTCTGCATATCTTCAATACGTTTTACTTCCGATGAGTTGGAAGCAAACTGACGTTTTATCACATTCAGGTTATCGAATAACGGTTGCATGTACGGAGCTACTTTCTCCGAAGCATCACCGGGCAGGAATCCCAAGTCTTTGTTTGACAATGCAACAATGGGGCGCGCCAACAGGATTTGTTTATACTCCGTTAGTTTGCCCAAAGCAGCAGCCAACGCCAGCAATGTTTTACCCGTACCTGCCTTACCGGTAATGGCAACAAGTTTCACGTTAGGGTCGTTCAGCAATTCGAAAGCAAAGCTTTGCTCGGCATTACGAGGCTCGATACCGTAGTTCTTCGACTTATTCACCCGGCATACCGAATGAGTGAAGGGGTTGTATCGCGCCAACACGCTGCTACGGTCGCTCTTCAACACAAAACACTCGTTGGGATGAACCACCTTCTTAAAGTCGAACTCGTTGATATCCAATCCGTCGTGCGAGGAATAAATACGGTCAATCAATGCAGGGTCTATCCCTTCGAACACTTCATTAGATTGCTCGAATACATCCACATTAATAACCTTATCAGTAATATAATCCTCACACAGGATACCGATGGAACGCGCCTTCATGCGCAGGTTGATGTCTTTGGTAACGAGGATGGTTTTCATCTTCGGGAATTTCTTCTCCAACCAGTCTACCACAGCAAGAATCTGGTTATCGGGCTTGCGTTCGGGAAACGAGTCGTACACGCGGGGAGAATCAATGTTACCCGTGATAATGGAAAGTTTGCCCAAGCCCTCACCCAGGGAGGCACCTTTCTTAAACAGGTTATCATCAGTCATCAGGTCCAACTCACGAATAAACTCACGCGCATTGAAATTGATTTGTTCGTTACCCTTTTTAAACTTATCCAGTTCTTCAATAACGACGATGGGGAGGAAAATATCATTCTCTTGAAAATTCTTCAGACAGTTGTAGTCGTGAAGAATGACGTTGGTGTCGATTACAAAATTTTTCTTCATACCCGTATTTTTGTTTGGTTTAAAATGTTCATCTTTGCACTCCGGTAATGTCCCGAAAGCGCGATGAATAATTGTGCTTACAAGATAACAATTAATTAATCAATAAAGATGGGAGTACCGTTAAATATTTCGAAAGTATGGATTATCAGCAAACTTTACACTATTTATATGAGCGCACCCCGATGTTCCAGCAAGTGGGAAGCAAGGCGTACAAAGAAGGATTAGAGAATACGTATGCACTGGATAATTATCTGCAACATCCGCACCGCAACTACCGCGTTATCCATGTGGCAGGTACTAACGGGAAAGGTTCCTGCTCACACACCCTGGCATCGATATTGCAGGAAGCAGGATACAAAGTAGGCTTATATACTTCGCCGCATCTGGTAGATTTCCGCGAACGCATCCGCGTAAACGGCCAGCCGGTTCCCGAAGAATATGTAACCGATTTCGTAGAGAAGCACCGTGCTTTCTTTGAACCCCTACACCCTTCGTTCTTCGAAGTCACTACCGCGATGGCATTTCGTTACTTTGCCGATGAGCAAGTGGAAGTTGCTGTTATTGAAGTAGGATTGGGCGGACGCTTGGATTGCACCAACATTGTGCATCCCGACCTGTGCCTCATTACCAACATCAGCCCCGACCACACCCAATTCCTGGGAAGCACGCTCGACAAGATTGCTGCCGAGAAAGCAGGTATCATTAAGCAAGGTGTTCCGGTGGTGATTGGCGAAACCACCCCTCTCACCCGCCCTGTGTTTGCGCAGAAAGCCAAAGAGGTACAAGCCCCCATCATTTGGGCAGAAGAAGAACAACGGTTGCTCGATGCCCGCCGCAAAGGTACAGGTTGGCTATACAGTTGTAACGACTATCCGGAACTGGTGGGCGAATTGGGCGGACTCTACCAGGTAAAGAACACGAATACCCTCTTATCGGCCTTGCACCAACTGCTACAAGCAGGTTATCGCATCACCGAACAGGCAGTACGCAACGGTTTTGCACGGGTGTGCAACAACACGGGATTGATGGGACGCTGGCAGGTACTACAAACATCGCCCCTCTTTATCTGTGATACGGGGCATAACGTGGCAGGCATTAGTTATGTAGTAGAACAACTTCGTGAACTGCACGCCAAGCATCTGCATATCATATTAGGTATGGTGAACGACAAGGACATCAACGGGGTATTGGAATTGCTTCCGCGCGAAGCTACTTATTACTTTACCAAAGCCACCGTGCAACGCGCACTACCCGAAACGGAACTGGCGCAACTGGCTGCCACTAAAGGTTTGCAAGGCACCACCTACCCCAGCGTAGTAGAAGCTGTACAGGCTGCCCAACAAAAATGCCTCCCGGAAGAGGTACTCTTCGCAGGAGGCAGTAGTTTTATTGTGGCCGATTTGTTAGCGAACCGCGATACACTCAATCTCTACTAACGCATCTTTGGGCAACGCCTTTACGGCAACAGCCGAACGAGCAGGGAAATCGCCCTCAAAAAAGGTAGCATATACGCCGTTCATACCGGCAAACAAAGACATATCTTGTAGGAACACGGTAGTCTTTACCACGTTGGCCATAGTCAGTCCGGCTTCGGCAAGGATGGCTTTCATATTCTCCAACGACTGACGGGCCTGGGCTTCCACACCTTCGGGCATCTCGCCTGTAGCAGCGTTAATGGGAAGTTGTCCCGAAACAAATATCATTCCATTGGCTTCAATAGCCTGGCTGTATGGGCCGATAGCACCCGGAGCCTTTGCACTACAAATCACTTTCTTCATCTTTATATTCTTATTTTCTGGTTAGATACGGCGACTAATTACTGCCCGGCGCACGCTGTTGCATACGTTGGTGCTCTTCGATGAGTTGCTTGTTCTCTTTGGCTTTGGTTACAAACTCCTTCACCATCTTGTTATTCTTGAACGAGGCGGGAGCTTCTTTAAGCACCTCCTCTAATTGGGGCGTAAGGATAGGATACGGCAAATTGCTGCACATCATCATAAATACACCAGGACCCAGTACGTTCTCGTAATTATCGGAGATAAACTTCTTTACGTAGTTGTTCATCTCTTCTACCAACTCGTTACCTTCTTTGGTAAGTTGTTCATGGATATCGGCCAGGTCGGCACCATCCATTACCATACGCGCTTCTTTTCGTTCCAGCTCTTCCACACGGATATCGAGCTCGTTCTTTTTATCAATAAAATCGAAGAAGGCATTGTTGAGCGGAGTACCGCGGGCACTCAGTTGAGTGTTGGAAATGGAGAGGTCGATGTTACCTTTTTCCAGTACCATCGGCATAATTACTTCGTTGTCCAAATAGAGGGTTACCATCATCACCGAGTCTACCTTGCCCTTCATGGTAAATGCCCCATGAATTACCTCAGCCGAGTCCAGCGTCTGCCAGTTTCCGTCCTGCAAGGTTTTAATGTAAAGCATCTTTCCATCGAGGCTACGCACCGATGAGGTACCGGTAATCTTATAACTCCGGCTGCATGAAGTAAAAAATAATAAAAGAAGAAAATAGAAAAAGAGTCTGTTCACAATTGTTTCCGTTTTTCGTTTATAGTTGCAAAGGTACAATGCTTTCGGTTTTATAGAAAACATTTTATTAATATTTAAACCTTATAAAACTCTTTTCTGCTTTTAAGCACAGAATATAAGTCTTATTACACAAATTATCAGTTAATTTTTCTATTTTTGCGCTGCACAAGTTTACAAATAGTTAGTTAACATAAAAACATTTCAACATGAGCAAACTTAAACTCTATGTACTGGCGCTTACTGCCCTGGTACTGCTGCCCGCTAAAGCGGACGAAGGAATGTGGTTGCTGCAACTCATGCAACAACAGCACTCCATTGATATGATGAAGAAACAAGGATTGAAGTTGGAAGCTACCGACCTGTACAATCCCGGCGGTGTATCGCTGAAAGATGCAGTGGGTATCTTCGGAGGCGGATGTACCGGCGAAATCATCTCAGCCGAAGGATTGATTCTGACCAACCACCACTGTGGTTACGGAGCCATCCAGCAACACAGCAGCGTAGAGCACGATTACCTCACCGATGGTTTCTGGGCTACCTCACGCGACAAGGAACTGGCTACCCCAAACCTGAAATTTACATTCATTGAACGTATTGAAGATATTACCGATCTGGTAAATGCCAAGGTGGCTGCCGGCGAAGTAACCGAGTACGGCGCATTCGGCACACCGTTCCTCACCAAGTTGGCGCAGGAATTGTACGACCAAAGCGACTTGAAAGGCAAAAAAGGTATTGTACCGCAAGCTTTGCCGTTCTATGCCGGTAACAAGTTCTATCTATTCTACAAAAAAGTATATTCGGACATCCGTATGGTAGCTGCTCCTCCCTCATCGGTAGGTAAGTTTGGCGGCGAAACAGACAACTGGATGTGGCCGCGCCACACGGGCGACTTCTCCATATTCCGCATTTATGCCGATGCCAACGGTGAACCCGCCGATTACAATGCTGACAACACTCCGTTGAAGACTCCCAAGTTCCTCCCCATCTCAATTAAAGGTTTGCAGGAAGGCGATTACGCCATGATTATGGGATTCCCCGGAAGTACCAGCCGTTACCTCACCGTATCGGAAGTAAAGGAACGCATGGAATCGACCAATACGCCGCGTATTGCGGTGCGCGAAGCACGTCAGGAAGTGCTGAAAGCCGAGATGAATGCCAGTGACAAGACCCGCATTCAATATGCAAGCAAGTATGCAAGCTCCAGCAACTACTGGAAGAACTCCATCGGTATGAACAAGGCCATCATTGAAAATCATGTATTGGATGCCAAAGCCGAACAGGAAACCCGCTTTGCCGAGTTTGCCAAAGCACAGAATAACGAAGCCTACATGAACGTGGTGAAGGAGATTGATGCCGCCGTAGCACAAACGGCTCCCATCCGTTACCAGATGACTTGCCTCACCGAAAGCTTTTTCGTTGGTTTGGAGTTCGGTAGCCCGTACTTAGTAATGGACAAACTGAAAGAGGGATTGAACGAGAAGAACGACTCGGTTATCAACATGGCTATCGAAACATTGAAAAAAGCCTTTGCTGCTATTCACAACAAGGATTACGACCATGAAGTAGATCGCAAAGTGGCGAAGGTATTATTCCCGCTGTATGCCGATATGATTCCTGCCGACCGCCGTATGCCGCTTTACGCAATGATTGAAAAGGAATACAAGGGTAACTACAATGCATTTGTAGATGCCATGTACAACAACTCCATCTTCGCCAGCCAGGAAAACTTCGACAAGTTCCTGAAGAAGCCTACCGTAAAAGCCATCGATGCCGACCTGGCTACACAATATTCACGCGCCAAGTTTCAGCAACTCACCACATTGAGCGGTGAGATGGGCGGATTGGCAGAACAATTGGCTTTGCTGCACAAAACCTACATCCGCGGATTGGGTGAACTGAAACTCCCTGTACCTTCGTACCCCGATGCTAACTTTACCCTGCGCCTTACCTATGGCAACGTGAAACCGTACAGCCCGCGTGATGGCGTATTCTACAAATACTACACCACCACCCAGGGTATCCTCGAGAAAGAAGATCCCAACAACCGCGAGTTTGTAGTGCCGGCAAAGTTGAAGGAATTGATTCTGAACCGCGACTTCGGACGTTATGCGCTGCCTAACGGCGATATGCCCGTATGCTTCCTTTCTACTAATGATATTACAGGAGGTAACTCGGGTAGCCCGGTTATCAACGGTAACGGCGAACTCATTGGTTGTGCTTTCGACGGCAACTGGGAATCGTTGAGCGGCGACATCAACTTCGATAACGACCTGCAACGTTGTATCAACCTCGATATTCGTTATGTATTGTTTATCCTCGAGAAGTTGGGCGGATGTAGTCACCTGATTAACGAAATGAAAATTGTAGAATGAGAAAATTATTCGTACTCACTTTAGCCATCTGCGCTACCCTCTCCGCACGGGCGGACGAGGGTATGTGGATGCTCACCGACTTAAAGGCGCA
The DNA here is from genome assembly GCA_031554285.1 of Bacteroides sp. Taxonomy (GTDB): domain Bacteria; phylum Bacteroidota; class Bacteroidia; order Bacteroidales; family Bacteroidaceae; genus Bacteroides. The sequence continues at coordinate 14,857 of JAVBVL010000087.1, read as the reverse complement.
GAACGCCGCCGTAATGCAGGAGATGGGATTGCAAATCCCTATCGACCAGGTGTATTCACCCGATGGCGTATCGCTTAAAGATGCAGTAGTGCACTTCGGCAGCGGTTGTACGGGCGAAGTCATTTCGTCCGAAGGATTGGTACTTACCAACCACCACTGCGGATACGGTTCTATCCAGCAACACAGTACAGTGGAGCACGATTATCTCACCGATGGTTTCTGGGCAATGAACCGCGAACAGGAACTTCCCTGCAAGGGTCTCACCATTACCTTCATCGACCGTATTCTGGATGTAACCGATTATGTAACGGCACAGTTGAAGGTGGACGAAGACCCCAAGGGCACCAACTACCTCTCACCGTCATACCTGGAAAAGGTTGCCAAACGTTTTGCAGAAGCTGAGAAGATAGAGGTTATTCCTGCCACCCGCCTGGAGTTGAAACCCTTCTACGGAGGCAACCGCTACTACCTGTTTGTAAAGACGGTGTACAACGACATCCGCATGGTAGGTGCACCTCCCTCGTCCATCGGAAAGTTTGGTGCTGATACCGACAACTGGATGTGGCCGCGCCAAACGGGCGACTTCTCCCTGTTCCGCATCTATGCCGATAAGGAGGGTAAGCCTGCTGCTTACTCTCCCGACAATGTGCCCTTGAAAGTAAAGAAACACTTAGTGATTAACCCCAACGGCATTCAGGAAGGCGACTTTGCCATCGTGATGGGATTCCCCGGACGCAACTGGCGTTACATGATTGCCGATGAGGTGGAAGAGCGGATGCAAACCACTAACTTCATGCGTCACCACGTACGTGGCAACCGTCAGGAAGTGCTGATGGAGGAGATGCAGAAAGACCCTGCCGTGCGTATTCACTACGCCAGCAAGTATGCTTCCTCTGCCAATTACTGGAAAAATGCTATCGGTATGAACGAAGGATTGGTACGTCTCAAAGTACTGGATACCAAGCGGGCACAACAGGAACAACTACTGGCACGCGGCCGCGAACTGGGCGACGATTCGTACCAAAAGGCTTTCGACCAGATTCGTTCCATCGTGGCGCAACGTCACGACCCGTTGTATCATCAACAGGCTATCAACGAAGCATTGGTAACCGGGCTCGACTTCATGGCAATTCCTTCGGTAACCGAACTAATCACGGCACTAAAGAATAAGAAGAGTGACAAGGACGGTGAGATACTACGCAAAGCCATCGACAACTTGAAACAGGCTGCTGATAAATACTTTGCATCGGTTCCGTTCCCGCAAGTGGAACGTGTAGTGGGTAAGAAGATGTTGAACACCTACAAAGAGTACATCCCCGCCGCGCAACGTATCGGTATATTCAACGTAATCGATACCCGCTTCCGGGGCGATAGCGATGCCTTTGTGGATGCTTGTTTCAAGTATTCCATCTTCGGCAGTGCGGCAAACTTCGATAAGTTTATCCGCAAACCATCGCTCAACACCCTGAGCAAGGACTGGATGGTACTGTTTAAATACTCCATCGCCGACGGTATCCTGAAAACAACCCTCGCCATGGCCGATGCCAATACCAACTACAACGCTGCCCACAAAGTTTGGGTAAAGGGAATGATGGATATGAAGCAGGCCAACGGTCAACCTATTTATCCGGATGCCAACTCTACCCTGCGCCTTACATACGGCAAGGTACGTTCGTACGAGCCTTACGATGGTATGGTGTACGAATCGTTCACCACCTTGAAGGGCGTGATGCAGAAGGAAGACCCCAACAACTGGGAGTTTGTGGTACCGGCAAAGTTGAAAGAACTGTATCAGGCAAAGGATTACGGTCGCTACGCCATGGCAAACGGCGAAATGCCGGTATGCTTCATTGTAGATACGGATAACACGGGAGGTAACTCGGGCAGTCCGGTATTTAACGGCAAAGGCGAACTGATTGGCACAGGCTTCGACCGCAACTACGAAGGTTTGACGGGCGATATTGCTTTCCGTCCCGCTTCGCAACGTGCCGCCTGTGTGGATATACGGTATACCTTGTTTATAATAGATAAGTTTGCAGGTGCTTCGCATCTCATTGAGGAACTTACTTTTAGTGATAAGTGATGAGTGTTTAGTGATAAATACAGAATAGAATAAGAGCCGGTTCTTCAACTTAGGGAACCGGCTCTTATCGTAACTTATCACTTATCATTATAAAAACGCTATTTGCGGCATAGGCAACTGCTGCTCCATACTTTCCAATTCACTAATCACCCGCCGCTCGGCACTACGTACCCAATACACAAACTCCCGGTTGGGCACATAACTCTCAGAGAATTTGAGCAACACATCCAAATCAAACGAATCACTTACAATACCCGCGTTGGCACGGACGGCATCGTGCGCATTACAATCCTGCTCAATGTGGGCAGGAACCATAAGCACCGGTTTGCCCAGGAACATGGCTTCGCAGATAGACTCAAACCCGGCGGTACAGGCATAAGCACGGCAACCTGCCATAGCATTCAGGAATTTGGTATCGTCCAACTGGTGGTAATCAAGGGTAGCGTCTGCCGTTGTTACCTCTCCGGCATCGGGATTGTCCCAGAAGAAGCGCAAAGGAACCTCCGGATGCTGCCCGTGGAAGGCTGCCACATCTTCGGCAAAGCCGGTATTGAGCATATATCCGTGAATGTAAGTACCCGCTTCGGGTTGGATGGCGGTAATCTCACGGCGAAGCAAGGGCGGCACCGTTATCACATTATTTACACGGTCGGAAGGCAGCGGGTGGAACGAGAGTGCCAACCGCTTGGCAGCCCGCAGGCTGGTGAGCCGGGTAAACAAACGCAACAACCCCAACCGTACGGTATTCTTTGCCGGGAACTCGAAATCCTGATGCAGAAACATATATTGATGCCCTACCGATACGTAGGGAACCGAGGGACGCAGGAAGGTATAGGTAAGTCCCGTGAGCACTTCGAAGAAGTTAACCACCACATCGGCGTGCGACTTGCGGATGCGACGGTGAATGTAACACATGCTGCGCACATATTCGGGCACAGACAAGAGGTTATGAAGCACACTATCACGCAGATGCGAACGTTTGTCGCTCTTCGTGATGTGGAAATTCGGGCTGAGAAAACGCTTTACAGGAGCCTTCACATGGCGATTGAAGTAACCCGGCAGCATACGCGAGGAACTCTCCCCCACCAGAATTTCAACCACCTCGTGACCGTTACGAATCAGCATCTCTTCGAGGGTAATAGCTTGTGTGAGGTGCCCCCGGCCCTCTCCTTGTACAATGAATAAGAACTTCATAACATCTATCTTTAGTTATTCTCCTTTATTCTAACAAATTAAGGCACAGTTGGTTTGCCCTAATAAGATACACCCGTTGTTTTTAACGGTTCAAAGGTAGCTTTTCCATATTTCGGCAGGATGGCATCAGTATGACTTTTATATGAACAAACACCCCTCCCGGCTGTTATTATGTCATAAATACTAATTATATTCGCAGCCGGAAAGGCTGTGCAATTTTCAAGAAAGGAGATTTTAAGAATGGAAAAGTTTGAAAAGATGATACAGTCGCCCCACCCCGTTTTAGTTGATTTCTTTGCCGAATGGTGCGGTCCTTGCAAGACCATGAAACCCATCCTCAAGGATGTAGAAGCTAAGTTAGAGGGCAAAATTCAGGTAGAAACCATCGATGTGGACGAGAATGAGACATTAGCTGCCCGTTTTCAGATTCAGGCAGTGCCTACGTTTATCATGTTTAAAAACGGAGAGGTGGTATGGAGGCATACGGGACTTATCCCGGGCCATGAGCTACTAAGTATACTCAACCAATATACATAAAAGAATGAGAAAAAAATTCCTGTGGGCCGCGTTGGCCTGTGCAAGCATCCTGATGGCAAGCTGCGCCCGTGTTACGAGTTCTACCCAGCAAGCCGCCTCTCCGGTTGAAAACCCGTCGACGGAGGTGACACCTGCAGCCGTTGTGCTCGATAAAACGGGAGGCGAGGTAGTGATAATGAACAACCAACTGTTTCTGGACCGGGTATTCGATTATACCAACTCGGCCGAATGGAAATACAAAGGCGACCGCCCTGCCATTATCGACTTGTATGCCGATTGGTGTGGTCCCTGCCGCATGGTGGCACCCATCATGAAAGACCTTGCCAAGGAATACGATGGAAAGATAATGATATACAAGGTGAATGTGGATAAGGAAAAAGAACTGGCGTCGCTGTTTAACGCCACAAGCATTCCGCTTTTTGTATTTATTCCCATGAATGGCGAACCTCAGTTGTTCCGCGGAGCTGCTGATAAGGCTACTTATACCAAAGTCATTGAGGAATTCTTGCTCAAACAGTAATCGCTGAATTTTCATCGGCTAATAACAAAATATCATCGGCTAATACGCGCGTATTAGCCGATGATATTTTGCTTTCAGCCGATAATAACTAATTATCAGGCCGTGAAATAAGTTTATTAGCCGATAAAACCCAATATATCCCCATTAGGAAAGCATTACATTTCCTTAGGGGGATATTTTTTATCAACCATGACCCATTTATTTAAACATTAATCAGTACTTTTGCTTATTAATCATGTAGTTGGAATGCCATGAACACAAATTGCAAAAGGAATTTCCTGTCTCTATTACTGATAATAGGCTTCACGCTGTTGCTCCATGCTTCTGTCAATGTGAATGTACAGCACCTCACAACAGCCAACGGGTTATCGAACAACTCCGTTCGTTACATTTTTCAAGACAGTAAAGGTTTTATATGGATGAGCTCTTTAAATGGATTAAACCGCTATGACGGCAATTCTTTTGAGACCTTCCTGCCCGAAAACAAAAACGGTATATCCTTAATTGACCGACGGGTAAAGCATCTTCTGGAAGATAAAAACGGTTTCCTATGGATTTCGACTTCTGCCGACCAGTTTAGTTGCTACGATCTTAAAAAAGACCGTTTTGTTGACTTCACCGGATGCGGAGAATACACTGAACATTATGGATATATCCTCTTACTGGAAAATGAGATTTGGCTATGGGGACGTAGCCATGGATGTCGAAGGGTTCAATACCGTGATGAGAAGTTTACATCAGAGGCCTTCAACACTGAAAATAAACAACTGAAATCCGACAACATTCGTTTTATATCTTCTTCCAAAGACGGAAAAGTTTGGATTGGTACAGACAAAGGATTGTACTATTGGTTAAAAGGTGAATTACGATGTGTTGACAATTCACGTTCATTCCAGCGAGTGCATAGCTTCTCCGACAAAACCTGTTTTATCACCCTGGAAGGTGAAATATGGACCATCGATACCAAGGGAACACTCACGCTGGCTGCATTACTACCCAACATTTCGTCCTCCATGGATTTGCCCGGAGAGATTTTCATCAACAATCAATGGATTATCTTTACGAAAAACGGAGGGTTCTGCTTTGATACTCAGACAAATTTATTAACACGTGCCCCAGCAAAATGGGACATACCTAATGGAGAAGTTATTACAGATAACAAGCAAAATTATTGGGTATACAACAAGACCGGCAAGCTCCACTATATCCTGGCACAAAGCGGGGATACGGAAGTATTTCAACTAATGTCACCCGAAAAATCCGGTTTCCTGGACAATGAACGCTATCATGTAGTACACGATTCGCATGGAATTATATGGATTTCAACATACGGTAACGGACTTTTCACCTACGACTTACAGGCCAAAGAATTACATCATTACAAAGCAGACGATAACCGGTCGGCTTTAATAAATTCCAATTCACTATTCTACATCATGGAAGATCGCTCCGGAAGTATCTGGATAAGCTCCGAATATACCGGAGTTTCGCACCTGAGAATGGTGAACGAAGGAGCCTCTCACCTCAATATGGGAGATAGCCCAAAAGATAAAGAAGGAAACGCCAATAATATACGACTTATATCGTCTACAAAGAATGGAGATATCTATATAGGAACACGTGAAGGACAAATTTACATCTATGATTCAGCTCTTTCTACATTAAAAAAAGAAGAGACCTATAATAAAAACATATATTCTATTTGTGAAGACCATAAAGGTATATTATGGAAAGGAAGCCGAGGAAACGGGCTATATATAGGAGATAAAAGATATACACACCAAGCAAACAATAAAAGTTCCATCTCTGCGAACGAGGTTTTTAGCATATTAAAAGATAGCAAAAACAGGATGTGGATAGGCACCTTTGGGGGCGGACTTAATTTAGCCATTGCCAATGAAAAGGGTGAATACATTTTCAGACACTTTTTTAATGACGATTACAGTCAGCGCCGCATACGTACCCTGATAGAAGACAAGCAAGGTTGGATATGGATGGGAACAAGCGCCGGCGTCATTGTATTCCAGCCCGACCAACTCCTCAACGACGATAAAGCATACTACCAGTATAATTGGAGTAACCAAAGCCTGCAAAGTGATGAAATAAGGCACATTGTGCAAGATAGTAAAGGTGTTATCTGGGTAGCCGAAGCCGGTGCCGGCTTTAGTATCTGCAACCCTAACACGGAGTATAACAAATTACAATTCACCCACTACGGAATAGAAGACGGACTGGTTAACAACATGACACAGACCTTTGTAGAAGATAAAGAAGGCATGATGTGGATTACTACAGAGTATGGGGTTTCGCGTTTTAATCCGCAAACAAAAACCTTTGAGAACTTCTTCTTCTCCAAAGAAATCATGCAGAATATCTATAGCGAGAATAGCGCTATCTGCTTAGCAGATGGTAGGCTTGCTATGGGAACCAAACAAGGACTGGCACTTATCAACCCAACCTATATACAAGCTATACAGCACGAACCTACCGTAACATTTACCGCATTAAAGTTACACGGTATTTCGGTAACTCCCAATGAAAAAGACTCTCCATTAAGGAAATCACTGGCATACGCAAACTCCATTAAATTGCGCTATAACCAAAACTCATTTGTTATTGATTTCTCTACCCTGGATTATTCAACCTCCATCCCTCCCAAGTTCTCTTACCTGTTAGAGAACTATGATAAAGGATGGAGCACTCCCTCAGTTATGAACTTCGCATCCTATAAAAACCTGAAACCGGGTACCTACCGCCTTCATGTAAAAGCATGCAATGCAGCCGGACAGTGGGGAAACCAGGAAGCTGTATTAGAAATCATCATTGTACCTCCGTTTTGGCAAACTACCTGGGCGTACCTCCTATATACTATCTTAGTGATAGGTGCATGTTATATTATTTATCGAACGATACGCAATATGACCAATTTGCGAAATAAGATAAAAGTGGAAGAACAGTTAACCGAATACAAACTGACGTTCTTCACCAATATTTCTCACGAGTTCCGCACCCCACTCACGCTCATTCAGGCCGCTTTGGAGAAGATGCAAAACAACAAGGTGCCCAAAGAGATGGCCTACCCCATCAAGGTGATGGATAAAAACACGAACCGTATGTTACGGCTCGTTAACCAGTTAATGGAGTTCCGTAAGATGCAACACAACAAGCTACATCTCTCTTTGGAGGAGACCGACGTAATTGCGTCCTTGTACGAGATTTACTTGAACTTTGAGGACACCGCCGAATCCAAAAAGATGAACATCAGCTTTATACCATCGGTTGAATCTTACAGAATGTTTATCGACAAAAGTTTCCTGGATAAGATTATCTATAATTTACTTTCCAATGCATTTAAATACACGCCTTCCGAAGGAAAAATTACGTTCAACATACAGGTAGATGAAGACGCCCGGCATTTAATAATGAGGGTAACCGATTCGGGCGTTGGTATTCCCAAAGAAAAACAAAGCCAACTATTCAGCCGGTTTATGCAAAGCAGTTTCTCTAACAGCAGTATTGGTATTGGGTTGAATTTGACTCATGAGTTAGTGAATGTACACAAGGGAACCATCAGTTTCGAGGAGAACCCCGAAGGAGGCTCTATATTTACGGTTGTTCTTCCTACTAATCCGGATGTATATGAGAAGGCCGATTTCCTGATTGCCGATAATGTACTCATCCGGGAGGAAGAGATGCGTTCTAAGTTTAGTATGGATAAGGAAGACGTTATTAAAACTACCGAACCCGGTGAAGAGGAATCAGAAGCCGCCACCCCGTTGAATAAACGAAAGATACTCATTATCGAGGATGATACGGATGTACGCGAATTCTTGAAGCAGGAGCTATCAGAGTACTTTGAAGTAGTGGCCGAAGCCGATGGAAAAGCCGGACTGGAGCGCGCCTACGAATACGATGCCGATTTGATTATATGCGATGTGATGATGCCCGGCTATTCAGGATATGAAGTTACCCAGAAGTTAAAGAATGACTTCAATACCAGCCATATCCCCATTATCCTACTGACGGCATTGAATGCAGACGAGAATTACTTGGAAGGTATCAAAAGTGGAGCCGATGTATATATTACCAAGCCTTTTAACACCAAACTGCTGTTAACCCGCGTTTTCAAACTGATAGAGCAACGGGATAAGTTACGCGAGAAGTTCTCTAACGACATATCCATTGTACGTCCGGTTATTTGTACCACCGATAAAGACAAAGAATTTGTAGATAAGTTGATGCAGATTATCGAAGAGCAACTGGAGAACCCGGAATTTACCGTAGAGGACTTTGCCGCTTCCATGCTGTTTGGTCGTAGCATGTTCTATAAAAAGGTACGGGGTGTTACAGGTTACAGCCCCAAGGAATATTTACGTATTGTCCGCATGAAAAAGGCCGCGGAACTCCTTGTCAGCACCGATACAACCGTATCTGAGGCGGCATATAAAGTAGGAATCAGCGACCCGTTCTATTTCAGTAAATGTTTCAAGGCACAGTTTGGCGTATCTCCCTCCGCGTACCAAAAGAGCAAAGGAGAGATACCACCAAATAACGGCTAATATTCGGGGAGTTTCGAGAAGATCAGCGTTCCGGTTTTTGTACCTTGCCCGAAACTGATTCGGCAGTAGCTCCCGTCTATCTCCTCTATCGATAACTCATCCAGGGCAAGTACCTGGGTTATTTCTCCATTCTTTGCCACCCGCAAGGTAGCATCCGGCTTTGTTCCGTCTGTCATGTCACCATCCCAGGTCAGCAAGTATTGGCTTTTCTTTTCCATGTTCGTGATAGCGACCCTGTTTTTGTAACGCGTAAACCCCCAGCCATTGTCTATATCCAGCAGAATGGAGGCATCTTCCCACACAAAAGCCGGCGTTTGCGGGGTAGTCGAAGAATAGCCTTCATCTTCGTTACAGGAGGTAAGCACTAATAAGCCGATGAACATGCAACACACAACGGCCACCACTGTATATATACTCTTTTTCATACGATGTTGTTTCTATAGTATTTATAAATAAATCCGTATTTTGGTAATTTTCCCCGTCGTTGAGGAAGCTTTAAGTACTATGTTACCACTGTAACTGCTCAAATCAATTTTACCATCTTTTGGTTTAACCGATTTCCCGTTGATGAAGAAATGAGTAAATCCCGTGGCACCAGGGCCCTCTAACCAAGCAATTTTGTTCCTGACGACAAAGCCGGCTTCCATCATCCATCCGTCCACAACCTCAATATCCTCAGAATCGTTAGTACCCGTATTGGAACTATCGAATACATAGCCTATTCTTGCCTGATACAATTTAGTTCCTTCAACTGCTTTCAGGAAGTTAATATCGGGCAGACTGCCATCCGCCTTCCGGGCGCTCATCAGTTCCTGTTCGTCCAAACTCACAAAGTCGGCTGCTATCGGTTCCAGGTCTACAGGCAGAAAACTGTTGTTGCTGATGATACACAGGGGACCATCATAATCAACAATGTGCTTACCCGTGGTTCGCGGTTCGTAAGAGAGGTTATTCCTGAGAATGTGTCCGTATCCCGGAACATCCACAGCCTCACCTGCCGATTTACGGTTCAACATACAGTAATTAGACGGATTCTTGTACCCGCTGTTGTTCTCCCACAGAATGCCCCCTAAATGATGGTTGGCATAAAAGCCTTTGTTTTTATTGTAAAAGGCAATACAATTTTTCACTTCGTGTTGAGGGATTACGTCCGGTACCTTAGGCGTATCGCTCATACCATAGCCACCTGCCTTAAACCCGGTTCCATCGCCGGCAGCTTTGAAAGTACCCGGTTGGTAGCCATTGTAAAACGACCAGCAATGATCTATCACCACCGCTTTACCGGAGTTAATCAAGTCGAACCCGTCGTCGCTGTTCCACCAGGCACGGCATCCCCTGAATACATTCCCGCTTCCGTCATTGTCCGGATGTCCGCCAAAGCCATCTACATTTCCGCCTTTTCCTCCGTCGGATACCGTATCGTAGTTGTTGTAGGCATCACAATTCAATATCAGGTTATTCCCTCCTTTTACCAGGTAGAAGCCAATGCCCATGCCGTCGTGCATGGAGAGTTGCTCATATATATTGTTGTTACCGCCCCGGTTACTGAAACACTCCGATTGCGTATGCCCCACGATAGTTACTTGCGTACCTATCACTTCCAGATTATTGAAGTGCAGATAAGCACCGCTCACGTAGAAAACACTGACACGCTTATCAGCAGGTTTCACATTGGAGAGATCAAATACCGCGCGCTCACCGGGATAACCCATATAGCAAATACGTTGTTGCTCGCTTGTTCCGCTTTTATCCATCAGGAACACGCACGCATAAATACTTTCGCGCACGCCCATAATATCAGCCTCAACGGGTTTGTATATACCTCCGCGAATAAATACCGTATCACCGGGTTCTACCAACGATTGCGCATGTGTCAAGGTAGCAAACGGCGCTTGAAGCGTACCGGCATTGGTATTTTTGCCGTTAGTAGCCACATAATAATTCTTTGCCATCAGTACAGCAGGCAAACAAAGCAACAGAATACTGAGTTTCAAGTTCTTCATGAATAAGTATGTATTAGATGTTGTTATTCTTTAAAACGATAACCGCGGAATTCGCCCTTTAAATCGGGACCGAAGTAAAAGCCCGGTTGCGTAGGTTGGTTATAACCCACGTTCTGTGTGGCAATACTGATGCGGTACACCGTATCTTCCAGGAAAGTGTGAAACCGGTACGCAGTGGAGATGGTACTTACGTAAAGCCGGAGCGAGTTGTTATCTTCGGCACGCATCAGCACTTCCTCGCGCCAGTCGCCTATGATATCGCCCTGCAAACAGGGAACAGCCTTGGAACCGTTATTACTCAGAGTTCCTTCAAAGGTAACCAGAGTTTCACACTTCTTGGTTTGCCAGTTATATTTGCTCACTACATTCTTATCTAACAGTTCACGCAGCAGGTCGCCGTCCCACCATACAGCCATATTGATAGGAAAACCCTTCAAGCGGGGACCTATTAATTCTCCTTTTATATTACGTATGCCCCCCGAACGTGCCGACCACATCTCTACCCCCCGACTGGTAGGATCGATATCTGCCGCCATGCAACGTCCTACATCCGACACATCTGCCAACTGAAACAGCACCTTCCCGGTGGCTGCTTCCCGGAATGTAGAACCGTCTTTTTTATTTTCGTGGCAGGCCCATACTTGTAGTTGCGGGCTGTCGGGGTCAAACTGTGTGAGGTGCAACGCATCGCCATGTCCCATTCCGGTAGAGTACAACCCAGTTCCGTTATGATCTACGGTCATGGAGCCGTACACAATCTCGTCACAACCGTCGCCGTCCACATCTGCCACACGCAGGTTGTGGTTACCTTGTCCGTCAAACGCTTCATTCCCGGGTTGGTTGGTATCAAACGTCCAACGATTCTTCAATGTCTTTCCGTTCCAGTCAAAAGCTGCCAGTACCGTACGGGTATAATAGCCGCGACACATCACTACACTGGGGTGCACACCGTCCAAGTAAGCCACACATGCCAGGAAGCGGTCGCTCCGGTTGGCACGCTTGTCGCCCCATGAAACAGGTTCGCCACGCTCGGGAATATAATCGATGGTATGCAATGCCGCACCGGTTGCCCCCGAGAATACGGTCAGGTACTCTTTCCCTGTCAGGATACGTCCTTGTTCACGCAGTATGGGTTGTGGTTTTTCTTCGGAACCGGCTTTGGCTCTTGGAGTATAAAGTTCGCCGGGAAAACGATAGTCGGCCGTGGCATCTCCTATCACCTTTCCTTTGCCATCGGTGGTTCCATCAGCCGTACGCATCACCACTTCGGCTTTTCCATCGCCATCCAAATCGTACACCATGAACTGAGTATAATGCGCGCCTGCCCGGATATTCTTTCCCAGGTTAATGCGCCACAGTTGTTCGCCCGTTAGGCGGTAGCAATCTATGTACACCTCCCCGGTGTAACCGTCCTGTGCATTGTCCCGTGAATTACTGGGATCCCATTTCAGGATAATCTCGTACTCGCCGTCACCATCCACATCGCCTATTGAAGCATCGTTGGGCGCATACGTATAGGTATCGCCCGCAGGAGTAATTCCTTCGGCAGGTTTTTGTAGAGGAATATGAATATAGCCATGCGGGGCATTGGCAGGCAGCGTGTATGTGCCGCGCCCCTGGGGTGTTTCTTTTCCGCGTACCACGGGACGTACTTCATAGCGGGTGGCGGTGGTATTGGCATACGTATCGTAAAACAAAGTACCTTCTACCACGGGCTTAGAAGTAATGCATTGCCCGTCGCGGTATACATGAAAAGCCCCGTCCACCGGATCGGTAGAGAGGTAACGCCATAACACAGCCACCGTAGCGTTGTCTTTACGTATGGCTACTACACCACGACCAAGCTTTTCTTTTTGTTGCTTCTTTACGTTGGGTTGCGTTTGGGCAGCCAGTGTACCGGCAACCAAACAAAGCACCAGATTTAAAAGGTAACATTTCATTGTATATTCTCCTTGTATAAATAGTCTGTTAGGATGGCAAATATAGCACATCGCACGCTGTATGGGATGTACGCACGTCCATAAAACATGGAAAAAAGTTTTTTCTATCGATTGGATAAAAGTACATGCGATTTGGACAAACTTCATGGAGGTTATTGAACCAAGCCGCTACATTTGCAGCCAACGAGGGAGATAAATACCTACGTGCAAGAAACTTTTAAAACAATAATATCTACTTAAAAATTGTATCCATGAAAAACAGTTTACTAACAAGTGTCATCGCATTAGCTTTATTAAGCGGATGTAGCAATACCGATTATGAAGGTCGGGACATTGCCGGTTCTAAAGCCGTAATTCTGGGCTCAGTACAAGGAGCAGCCACCCGTGCAAGCGGAACAAGCTGGGCAACCGGCGACGAAATTGGTGTTTCCATCAGTGACGGTACAGAAGCCAGTACCAATATCAAGTACACAACAGCCACCGGAAACGGTACGTTTACAGCCGTTAGCGGTAGTGAGATTTATATCCTGGGCAGCGGAGATAAAACCTTTACCGCTTATTACCCATATGCCGGAGAAGCAGGAACGGCTGCCGGAACAGTATCGTTCAACGTAAGCCAAAAGCAGGATGAGGCAACACAGCCCAACATCGACTTCCTTTTTGCAACGGCAACTGCCAACAGAGAGAATCCTAAAGTGGCATTTGCCTTTAACCACATGATGAGCAAGGTAGACCTTACTTTCAAAAACGAAACAGATACCAAAGCTGCAGGCGACATAACCTATACATTAAGCAATGTGGTGGTAGATGGAACCTTTAATACGGCTACCGGACATGTAACACCGGGCAGCACCAAAGGATCGGTTGAGTTAACCTCGTCCATAGGAGGTACCTCTTCTATCATCCTGCCGCCTCAAACAACAACCGGTGCCGAACTGGTTATCGAGGTAGATGGCAAGTTCTATACTGCTACATTCAATCTGAGTACGGAAGAAAGCAAAGAACATGCTTTTAACGTTATACTGAATGCCGATTCGGAAGGTGCTACCATTACAGTGAGCGGTGCAGGTATTGAGCCTTGGGGCGAAGGTACCGGTGGCGATATTCCTACCACATCTGACAAGCCGGAAGCAGAACCGGGCGTAAATGCAGGTCCTTGGGGTGCCGAAGGTAGTGTACAAGACATTACAAGCAACTAATACTTTCATCTATCATAGACATATAACCATGAATTTTAAAATTAAGAACGGTATGAAACGGAATCAATTTATATATACAATAACCCTCATCTGCGGTTTATTGATTACTTCTTGCTCGCAAGATTACGATATGGAAACGGTACCCGGTGCAAAAGGTCAGCTCAACGTAAGCGTAACGGATACTGGTGTACAAAGCGACGCCAAAACAAAGGCTGCAACCGACAAGGATTACATAACAACCTTTGCAAATAATGACAAGATAGGTTTGTACGCTGTGAAGAATAATGCCATTGTTGATGGCTTCGAGAATATCTGCTTAACCTTTAATGGCACTAACTGGACCTCAGCATCCGGTGCATTGCAATATACTGCTGCTCTGGAAGGAGCTTCATTCTATGCCTATTACCCGTATCAAAGCACCAACCCGTCTTTTGCTGCTGCAAGCGCCACTCCGTTTAGTAGTATGGTAAGCAGTTGGACTATCGGTGCCGACCAAAGCGGTGATAACTTCACTAAGTATGACTTGATGACCAGCGTTGCCGTAACAGCAACCAAAGCAAGTGGTAACGATTACGCCTTGAACTTCACCTTGAAACACGAAATGGCTATGGTAGTAGTTACACTGCCTGCTACAAGTTACAACCTGAAAAAAGCTGATGAGACTTCATTAGGCGTGTATTCTATTCCGACTTCAGGTGTTAGCTTTACCATTGACGGTACTGCAACCACTCCTTACTACGAAGCTACCAATGGTAACTACCGCATGCTTATCAAGCCTGCTACAGCCACTACATTAGGCGGTGCTTTCAACAGCAAGACTTT
>JAVBVL010000095.1:0-25426 GCA_031554285.1 Bacteroides sp. | reverse complement strand
CTCCATCTCTTCATAGTTGTTTTGCTCAATGCGTTGGCGGATGCTTCCCAACAGGGTGGTAATCTCTACCGATACATCAGTGAACTCTCCTTTCTGGATGGCATCCAACGGATTGAAGTTGTTGTCGATATGTTCCAGGCAGGGCTCGCACAGACGTGAAATGCTATACACCAGTTCGCTGGCAAAGTCATTACCCTGGTAGTAGTAAAGTCCTTTCTCTAACACGGTATTGTTGTCGAGGCGGCACATGGCTACGGTTCCGTTACGTTTCATCTGCTTGATAAGTTGTTTTTCAAACTTGATAGAACCCATCGACTTGCGTAGTCCGCGTAGGTTTTCGTACATAAAGGAGGTAACACAGCGCTGGAAGTTCTCCTCGGCAAACTCTAATATTTTAGATAATTCGGCACGGGTAAGTGTGCGCATCAACTCTAATGCTTCTTCGCTATTGGCGCTTTGCATGAGTTGTTTCAGGGTTTCGTCGCCTTTCTCCCGTTGTGTTTTCTTCTTATACATTACCTGGCTGCGAATCAGAATAAAGGCTGCCAGGGCAATCATGATTACCATAGCTGTCGGTCCGCCGAAGTAGATAACCAATGCCACAAAGAAACAGAAGGTAAAGGCAGCACCGGCAGTGATAAACCATCCGCCGATAACACTCAGCACACCGGTAATACGGAACACGGCTGAGTCACGTCCCCAGGCACGGTCGGATAAAGAAGTACCCATGGCTACCATGAAGGTTACGTAAGTGGTTGAGAGCGGAAGCTTCAAGGAAGTACCTAAAGCAATAAGCAATCCTGCTAACACGAGGTTAACCGAGGCGCGTACCAAATCGAATGCAGCACCATCGGTAATGATAGCCTCGTTCTTTTGGAAGCGGGTTTCTATCCATTCTTTGCTGCTTGCAGGAACCAGTTTAGAAAGGTTATGTCCTACCGAAAGGCTGAAACGTACCAACGAGCGCGCCATGGGTGTGCTGCCGAAGGTCTCTTCGCCTTCGTCCTGGCGTGACAGGTCGACCGAGGTTTTAATAACGTTATGTGCTTTTTTGGAGGTGCAGAGCGAATATACCATAATGGCGCCTGCTGCAATAAGGAAATACCAGGGTGTTTTGGCGGGGCCTAACAGGGAGCTCATCAGGAAGCTGTTAGCTGCTCCACCGCCATTGGCCGTATAATCCTGAAAAGCCGAGAACCCGGCTAAGGGCACACCGATAAAGTTTACCAGGTCGTTTCCGGCAAAAGCCATGGCTAAAGCAAAGGTTCCTAACAATACCACTATCTTGAATATATTCACCTTGCACCAATGCAAGAGCTGCATCAGAATAGTTGAACCTACAAAGAAACAGCTTACCAGCATCAGCGTGTTATCGCTTACCCAGTTCTTTACTTCTTTAGTCATGAACGAGCTATCCTTCAATCCCTTTATCAACATAAAATAGATAATGGCAGTAACAGCAATTCCTCCGAAGATGGCGATGCTGTATTTCATATTCTTCTTATAATTAAAGGAGAACACCAGGCGCGCGAGCCATTGTACCAACATACCGAAGAAGAAAGCAATAGCCACGGATAGGAATATACCCATGATAACAGATAGTGCCTTGTCGGTATTAATCAGGTCGCCCATACCCAGGGCATCGTTGTTAAACGTCTTCACCAGTGCCAATGCAAAGGTACCTCCCAGCAGTTCGAACACCATAGATACGGTAGTAGAAGTAGGCATACCTAAGGAGTTAAATACATCCAGTAGTACCACATCGGTGAGCATCACGGCAAGCAGGATGCACATAATCTCTTCAAAATAGAAGTGTTGTGGCTGGTAAATGCCGTGCCGGGCAATGTCCATCATCCCGTTTGAGAAGGTGGCTCCGATAAATACACCGATGGCGGCAATGACAAGGATGGTTCTGAAAGAAGTAGCTTTGGCTCCTACGGCGGAGTTCAGGAAGTTTACTGCATCGTTACTTACACCAACCATCAGGTCGAAAATAGCAAGTACGAATAGAAAGATAACAATACATAAATACAGTGTGTCCATAAAATCTAATATGTTTCGGGTGCAAAATAATGCAATCTATATTGCACCCGGATTGCATAGATATTACAGATTTATTTCATTTTTGTTTTTCAGGTATTCGTAAAAAGCGTATTGTGCCCGTACAGGCTCCTCCCGGTCATATTTAAAGATGTTACAAAGATGTTCGTCAACGAAACAAGCTTTGCGGTTATCTTTGAGTTGGATAGTAAGCATGGTAATAATGTCCCGGCGTGCTTCCGTATCGAGTACAGGCGTAACGGCTTCGATGCGGCGGTACAGGTTACGGCGCATCCAGTCCGGCGAGCCCAGAAATACCTTTGGCTTCCCTTCGTTGCCGAAGTACCAGATGCGGGTATGCTCCAGAAAGCTGTCTACAATGCGGGTAACGCGGATGTTACGGCTGTAGGGTTGTCCCGGTATCAGGCAGCAGATGCCGCGTATAATGAGGTCTATCTGCACGCCTTGTTCCGAAGCCTGGTACAGTTTGTTAATCATAGCCGGGTCTTGAAGAGAGTTCATTTTAAGGATAATGCGCCCGCCTTTACCGCTTTGTGCCAGTTCAATCTCTTTGTCGATGAGGCGGGTAAGCTCGGGAATCAGGTTGAACCGTGCCACGAGTAAGCGTTTAAACACAGGGTCTTGTTTGCCTTGCAGGGTACGGAAGAGGTTGTACAGGTCGTCTGTAATGGCTTTGTTGGCGGTAAACAGCCCGCAGTCGGCATACACGGTGGCTGTCTTCTCATTGAAGTTA
Source organism: Bacteroides sp. (assembly GCA_031554285.1). Taxonomy (GTDB): domain Bacteria; phylum Bacteroidota; class Bacteroidia; order Bacteroidales; family Bacteroidaceae; genus Bacteroides. The sequence continues at coordinate 22,632 of JAVBVL010000095.1, read as the reverse complement.
CCCGTGCTGATATAGGCAAAGCTGGGAGTCTTCTCGCCATCTTTGTTGCGGCGGCGTACCAATGCTACCTTGGCATGTACCTTCAATCCGGGGATGCTATATATAATATGTATACCGGCGGCTTTCATCATCTCGGCAGTGGCGAGGTTGTTCTCTTCGTCGAAGCGGGCTTTGAGCTCCACGAACACGGTAACCTTCTTCTTGTTTTGTGCGGCGGCAATCAGGGTATTGATAACCACGGAGTTTTCGGCTACGCGGTATTGGGTCACCATGATTTCCTGTGTGTTGGGGTCGTGAACGGCTTCGTACAGGAAGTGTATGAAGTGGTCGAACGAGTGATACGGGTAATGCAGTAGCAGGTCGCGCTGTTCCACGTACCGGAATACGGAACCGTCTGTTTCTTCTAACCGGTGCAGGTGCATGGGCTTCGGCTTATGGCTGTGCAAGAGTTCCTTCCTGGGGCAAGGCAGGTCGCGAAGGTCTTCCAGGTTAAGATGCTTGTCGCCCGGTACCAATTCGTCCCGGTTGATGAGGAAAGCATCTACCAGGAAGTCGAGGAAGTCGGAAGGCATGGCGCGGTCGTACACAAAGCGGCATACGGCACCAATCTTGCGTTTTTTGACTTTCTTCTTTACCTGCTCCACCAGCTCGGCGGTATTGTGGGTATCTTCAATCATAATATCGGCATCACGCGAAATCTTGAAGCAATAGCTGCAATCAATCTCATAGCCTGGGAACATCAAAGCTACGTTGGCTTTAATGATGTCTTCAATAAACATCAGGTAATAATTGCCGTCGTGCTCAGGGAGAGTAATGAAGCGGGGCACTTTGCTATAAGGAAGCTTCATTACAAAGTATTCGGGTGTACGGTTGTTTCCATCAGTAGGAATAACCCGTACGGCAAGGTACAAGCGGTTGTCGCGCAGGAAGGAGACTATGCGCCCTTTGCACACCGGTACCGGCTGCAGAAAGGGAAATATCTCTTCACGGAAGAAGTTACGTATAAATTCCTGATGAAAGGTTTCCACCATGCGGCTTTGATAGAATATAATGTTGTTCTTGCGCAGGGCAGGCAGAATCTTCTGGTTGTAGATGTGGATACGCTCTTCCAGTTGGCGGTTTACCTCCCGGTTTATTTCTTCTACCAACAGACGTGCCGATTGTACCGTCTCTTCATCGCTTTGCATAGCGCCCGAAGCTACAGCCTTGTGGTCGGCCACCCGGATCTTGTAGAACTCTTCCAGATTAGAGGAATATATGGAGATAAAATTGATGCGTTCGTAGAGTGGGAGGCGTTCATCATCGGCTTCCAGTAACACCCGGTAGTTGAACGAGAGCCAACTGATGTCGCGTTTAAAATAGGAATAACTACTTTCCATGGCGATTAGATTTTGCCAAATATATGTATCTTTGTGCAGAAAACCAAAGAAAAATGATTAGAATCGGATTATTATCGGATACGCATGGTTGGTGGGACGAGAAATACCTGCAGTACTTTGAACAATGTGATGAGATATGGCATGCGGGCGACATTGGCTCGTTGGAGGTGGCGCAACGATTGGCTGCTTTCCGCCCGCTACGCGCCGTGTATGGCAATATAGACGGGCAGGATATACGAAAGTTGTACCCGCAGGTAAATCGCTTTACGGTGGAAGGAGCCGAGGTACTTATTAAACACATTGGTGGATATCCCGGTAATTACGACCCGTCTATTCGTGGTAGCCTGTTGGTGAAACCGCCTAAATTGTTTATCAGCGGGCACTCGCACATCCTGAAGGTGCTGTACGATAAAACGTTGGGACTTCTGCATATCAATCCCGGTGCAGCCGGACAATCGGGCTTCCATAAGGTGCGTACGTTGGTACGTTTTGCTATTGATAACGGCGAATTTAAAGACCTCGAAGTAATTGAATTGGCCGATTAAAGGTGTGTGGAAGGGGTACCCTTGCTAAATTGACATAATAATTTGTAGTGTCGGTTTTCTTTCCTTAACTTTGCCGCGCAATATTAGAAATGTAATATATGAAGAGTTATTTAGTAACAGGAGCTGCCGGATTTATCGGAGCCAACTATTTGAAGTATATCCTGAATAAACACACCGATGTTAGAGTGGTAGTGTTGGATGCCTTGACCTATGCAGGTAATCTGGGTACTATCATGAAGGATATTGATAACGAACGTTGCTTTTTCTTTAAAGGAGATATTTGCGACCGTCAGCTGGCCGATCAGCTTTTTGCCGAATATAAGTTTGACTATGTAGTAAACTTCGCTGCCGAGAGTCATGTGGACCGTAGTATTGAGAATCCGCAATTGTTCCTGCAAACAAATATCCTGGGTACACAAAACCTGTTGGATGCTGCTCGTCGTGCTTGGGTAACCGGTAAGGACGAACAAGGCTATCCCACCTGGCGTAAAGGTACCCGCTTTCATCAGGTATCTACCGATGAGGTGTATGGATCGTTAGGTGCCGAAGGATATTTCCACGAAACAACTCCACTGTGTCCGCATAGCCCGTATAGTGCTTCGAAAACCAGTGCCGATATGGTAGCAATGGCTTACCACGATACGTATAAGATGCCGGTAACCATTACCCGCTGTTCTAATAACTACGGTCCGTATCACTTCCCCGAGAAATTGATTCCGCTGATTATTAAGAATATTCTCGAAGGCAAGAAGCTGCCGGTATACGGTGATGGAAGTAACGTACGCGACTGGTTGTACGTGGAAGACCACTGCAAAGCTATCGACCTGGTAGTATGTAACGGTACTGATGGCGAGGTGTACAATGTAGGCGGTCACAACGAGAAGACTAATCTGGAGATTGTGAAGCTGACCATTGCTACCATCCGTCGACTGATGGAGGAAAATCCTGAATACCGTAAGGTGCTCAAGACAAAGGAAAAGAATGCCGAAGGTGAAATTGCTATCGACTGGATTAACGAAGACCTGATTACCTTTGTAAAGGACCGTTTAGGACATGACCAACGCTATGCCATCGATCCCACTAAGATTACCAATGCACTAGGTTGGTATCCCGAAACAAAGTTTGAAGTAGGCATTGTGAAAACCATTGAATGGTACTTAACCAACCAAACCTGGGTGGAAGAGGTAACCAGTGGTGACTACCAACAGTACTACGAACGGATGTACGGAAAGCACTAAGAAAAATTATTGGAGAGGGCTAACGCCAACGATAATAGAATACCAAAAAGCAGCATATTGCGCGAAGTCTCGCCCAGTATGCTGTTTAATTTTTTACCACTTCTTATCTTGACCATCTCTCGCCAGGTTTTGATGTGGAAATAAGCGTAGGTACAAATTATGGCGGGAAGGATAAAGAATCCTCCTCGCATAAACCACAGGCAAAGTAGCGCGGCTACCAATCCGGTGACCAGATACAGGTAACGTCCGAAGGGCTCTCCGAAGCGTACCACTACCGTTCGTTTGCCGCTTTGGGCATCGGCTTCCCGGTCGCGGTAGTTGTTTACGATGAGCAAGGTGTCAATCACCAATCCGCAGGCTATGGATGCCATGGTTACATCGGCAGTCCAGGTGAGGGCTTGCACGTAATATGTTCCGCCCAATGCTACAAACCCGAAGAATACTACGACTAACACATCGCCCCAACCGTTATAGGAAAGCGGGTAAGGTCCCGCAGTGTAAAAGAAAGCAAAGAGTACACAGATAACTCCCACCAGAATTAGCTCCCAACCAGCATATGCTAATAGGATGCACCCAATGAGGCAAGCTATTGCCACGGTAACAAGAATACCTGCTTGCATGGCTTTAGCGGTTATCCACCCTTGGGCGCAAGCACGCTCAGGACCCAGGCGGTCTTCGCGGTCGGTACCTTTCTTGAAATCGAATAAGTCGTTAATGAAGTTAGCAGCTATCTGCATGAGTGAGGCAAACAGGAGGCATACCGTAGCAGGTACCCAGCTGAATTGTTGGTCTTTATACGCAAGGGCTGTACCAATAAGTACCGGGATAATAGCGGCGGCCAATGTTTTGGGGCGTGCGGCAAGTAACCAGGCACGCAGCGAGTTCTGTTTGACTTCCTTCATGGGTGGATGAACTTAAAAAGAGGATATCTGTTTCTTAAAGGTGCAAAGATACACTTTTTTAAACTATCTTTACCGCCCATTTAGAGAATATGAAGAAGTTACTATACCTACTGTTTATCCCCCTGTTACTGTTTACTTCGTGTAAGTCGAAGAAAAATCTGGTACTTTTGCCGTGTCCGGAGTTGCTGGTTGATTCTACCCGCCTGGATACTTCGCGGGCTATCGATAGTTTATTTGCTCCCGATTATTCCGGTTTGAGGGAACTGAAACGTACCAAACCTGCAAAGGTAGTACGTAAAGCAGAACCTGTAACGGTTTCACACATCGTAGAGCGTGGCACGAAAATTACTGAGTCGACTATCAAGGTGTCTTCCGTATATTCACAAATTGACCGCGTGCGCAGGTATGAGTTTACCCACCGCGATGTGCCTGAGGCTTTCGAAGGATTCCGCATTGCTTTTATCTCCGATATTCATTATAAGAGTCTGTTTAAGAAGAAGGGGCTCGATGAATTGGTGCGTCTGCTCATTGCACAACATGCCGATGTACTGTTGATGGGAGGCGATTACCAAGAGGGCTGCCAGTATGTGCCTGAGCTGTTTGCCGAACTATCTAAAGTAAAAACGCCCTACGGTACCTACGGCGTGATGGGGAATAACGACTACGAACGTTGCCACGATGACATTGTGCAAACCATGGAGAAGTACGGTATGAAGGTATTGGAACAGAAAATGGATACCTTGAAACGAGGCAATGCGCAGATTATTCTTGCCGGGATACGCAATCCGTTCGATTTGGCTGCCAATGGAAAGTCGCCTACACTCGCACTATCACCCAGTGACTTTGTTATTATGTTGGTGCATACCCCTGATTATGTAGAAGATGTATCGATAGCCAATACCGATTTGGCATTAGCGGGGCATCTGCATGGCGGACAGGTAGTGCTGTTAGGCTATGCCCCGATAGTGCCATCGCATTACGGACGGCGTTTCCTGACCGGCTTGAAATACAATTCCGCCAAGATTCCTGTTATTGTTACCAATGGATTGGGTACTTCCAATAAAGATATACGTATTGGAGCACCTTCGGAAATTGTGATGATTACTTTGCACCGGCTGACTGATTAGTCAGTAACGCGTAAGCATCGGGGTGCATAAAGTAACGCACATCTTTACCTGCCTTTAGTGCTTCGCGAATAAACGTAGAACTGACTTCGAACATAGGAGAGTGAGCTAACCGGGCGGTGGGAGGCAGCGTACTTGCATCTATCTCATACCCCGGACGCGGATAAATCAACAACCGGTTCTCGGCAATAATGCGTTCATGCTCCATCCATTGCGGGAATACCTGCCAGTTATCTGTACCGATAATCAGTACAAACTCCCTTTCAGGGTATAGATTCTTCAACTTCTCTAACGTATGGATGGTATAAGAGGGGCGTGGCAAGTGGAATTCAATGTCCGAAGCCCGGAAGCGGGGATACTCCCGGATAGATGCTTGCACCAGTTGCATGCGGAGCTCGTCTGCCCACAAACCATCCTGCTGCTTCAACGGGTTCTGCGGGCTTACCAGAAACCACACTTCATCCAACCCCTCGTACTCACACAAGTAATTGGCTAATGCCAGGTGCCCAATGTGGATAGGGTTGAATGAACCGCTGAATATGCCCGTTACCGGTTTCATGTAGTTACTTGTTTAAAAAATGACGAATGGCTTGCAGGGCTTCTTGTTGGGCTGTTTCCAGGTTGTCGTTGATAATTACCTTATCGAACTGTGATGCAAAACTTAATTCAAATTCAGCTTTAGCAATTCGGCTTTCAATAACTTCCGCACTATCGGTACCTCTGCCTTCTAACCGCTTGCGTAATTCTTCAATGCCGGGAGGCTGAATAAAGAGCGACAAAGCGCGGTCGCCATAGAACCTTTTGATGTTGCATCCGCCTACTACATCTACATCGAAGATTACATTTTGACCGGTAGCCAGTCTGTTTTCTACTTCCGACTTCAAGGTACCGTAGAAACGGTCGGGGTACACCTCTTCGTGTTCCAGGAATTCATCGTTGGCAATACGTTGACGAAATTCATCAGGCGAGAGGAAATAATACTCCTTGCCATGTTTCTCATCACCACGCGGGTTGCGACTGGTGGCCGAAATGGAAAACTCCATATTCAACCCCTGTTGCAACAAATAGTTAATAATGGTCGACTTACCCGAACCCGAGGGGGCTGAGAATATAATCAGTTTTCCACTCATATTACATAATGTTTAGCACCTGTTCTTTGATTTGTTCCAGTTCATCCTTCATCTGAACCACAATCTTTTGCATCTCGGCATGGTTAGATTTGCTACCCATGGTGTTGATTTCACGTCCCATCTCCTGTGCAATGAAACCGAGTTTCTTGCCCTGTCCGGTACCCTCTTCGAGTGTGCTGATAAAGTATTTCAGGTGGTTGGTAAGGCGTTGTTTCTCTTCGTTGATGTCCAACTTCTCGATGTAGTAGATAAGTTCCTGCTCCAGGCGATTCTTGTCATAATCCATGCTGAGTGTCTTCTCCAGTGCATCGGTAATACGTTCCTTTACCTTCTCTACACGTTCCTTTTCAAACGGTTCGATGGCTTTCAGGAGGTTGGCTATGTTGGTAATCTTTTCGCGGAATTTCTTTTCCAGTGCAGCACCTTCCTGTTTGCGGAACTCGATGAGCTGTGCAATAGCTTCCTGGATGGTAGCCTGTACGGTTGCCCATTCGTCATCGCTAAGCTCCTGGCTTTCTGTTTTCGACATTACATCTGGCATGCGCAACAAGGTTTGGAACCAATCTTCGGGAGCGGGGATACCCAACGTTTCCGACAGGTAGTTGATACGCTCGTAATACGCCTGCACCACTGTTTGGTTGATGGGAGCAATGGTCTCAGTATTCTCTTTCTTTTCAATCCAAAGATTGAAATCGGCTTTTCCACGTTCCAATACGCGTGAAATATCATTACGGATTTCAATTTCCTTTTCCCGGTAAAGGGGTGCGATGCGCGTGGAAAGATCCATTGCTTTGCTGTTGAGCGACTTGATTTCTGCGGTAATTTTCTTGTCGGATAGCTCGGTGGTAGCCTTACCATATCCCGTCATTGACTGTATCATACTGAAAAAATGTTTTTGCAAAAATACATGAATAATTCCGTATAATCGCTTTCTTGTATGCTTTAATTAACATCTGCATGCGGTAATCTGAAAATAATAGTTTAAATTTGCGTCAATTTATAATCTGATAGTTATGTCGTGCATTTTGCATATTGAGACTTCTACGTCGGTTTGCTCGGTCGCAGTGAGCGAAGATGGACAAGATATATTTGTAAAGGAAGATTTAATTGGACCTTCACATGCGGTTTCCTTAGGTGTTTTTGTGGATGAGGCACTGGCTTTTGTAGATAGCCGTGGGCTGCTGTTAGAAGCGGTGGCGGTAAGCTGCGGCCCCGGCTCGTATACCGGTTTGCGCATTGGTGTATCCATGGCGAAAGGCATCTGCTACGGACGTAACCTCCCACTTATTGGATTACCTACCCTGGAAGTGCTTTGTGTGCCTGTCTTGCTGTACCGCGAACTTCCCGAAAATGCCTGGCTCTGCCCGATGATTGATGCCCGCCGCATGGAAGTGTATGCCGCCATGTACGACCGCTCCCTGCAGACACAAAAAGAAACCGCTGCCGAGATTATAGATGAGAACTCCTACCTGGATATTCTGAACACCCGCCCGGTGTACTTCTTTGGTAACGGTGCTGCCAAATGCCGCACGCACATTACCCACCCCAATGCACACTTTATTGACGACATTCATCCGCTGGCTAAGTGGATGTTCCCCTTGGCGGAGCAGGCATTCAACCGGGGCGACTTCAAAGATGTAGCCTACTTCGAACCATTTTATTTAAAAGAATTTGTCGCCACACAATCAACCAAGAATTTGTTGTAGGCGCTTTATAACCGTATAATTATAGATATATGCAATACAATACCCAACAAAAAGAGATGCCCCTGCCCGAATACGGACGGAGCATACAGAATATGGTAGACCACGCCATGACTATCCAAGACCCTGCCGAACGGCAACGTTGTGCCAATACCATTATCAGTATCATGGGCAACATGTTTCCACACCTGCGCGATGTGCCCGATTTCAAGCACAAGTTGTGGGACCACCTGGCTATCATGTCTGATTTCAAACTGGATATTCAATATCCGTTTGAGATTATCCGCAAGGATAACCTGATTACCAAACCCGAACGTATTCCTTACTCGGAAACCCGTATACGGTACCGTCATTACGGTCGCACCATCGAGGTGTTGATAAAGAAAGCCTGCGAATTTCCCGAAGGTGACGAGAAGAACAACCTTGTAGCCCTCATTTGTAACCACATGAAGAAGGATTACATGGCTTGGAACAAGGATACGGTAGAAGACCATAAAATTGCCGAAGACCTTGCCGAGTTCTCAAAAGGCAAGCTCCAAATGGACGAAAAGATTATCCGCCTGATGAACGACCGCCTGGCACAGAATTACCGTCCCCGCCCGACTCAAAATCATAGCAATCAGGGTCAGAATCGGAACAACAACAATCAACGGAGAAAATTTTAAATAGTGGTTAGTGGTTAGTGATAAGTGATTAGGTTACGCTTATTATTAACTACTAATCACTAATCACTAACCCCTAATCACTATACATATGGCATCATTTGTAATCGAAGGCGGGCACAAACTTAGTGGAGACATTTATCCGCAAGGCGCCAAAAACGAAGTGCTGCAGATTATCTGCGCAACGTTATTAACCCCCGAAGAGGTAGTTGTTCACAATGTTCCCGATATTCTGGACGTCAACAACCTGATACAGTTGATGCGGGATATGGGAGTAACTGTTTCCAAATTGGGAATTGATACCTATAGCTTCCAGGCTGCCAACGTAGACCTGGCGTATCTGGAAAGTGACGAGTTCCTGAAGAAGTGCTCCAGTCTGCGTGGTTCGGTGATGCTCATCGGCCCGATGGTAGCCCGCTTCGGCAAAGCAATGATTTCAAAACCGGGAGGCGATAAGATTGGCCGCCGCCGTTTGGATACGCACTTTGTGGGTATTCAGAACCTGGGTGCCGATTTTCGTTACAACGGCGAGCGCGAAGTGTACGAGATTGTAGCCGAGAGCTTGACTGGCGTTTCTATGCTACTGGATGAGGCTTCGGTAACCGGTACCGCCAACATTGTGATGGCTGCCGTACGCGCCAAAGGAACCACAGTAATTTACAATGCAGCGTGTGAACCCTACTTGCAACAACTATGCAAGATGCTGAACCGCATGGGAGCACGTATCAGCGGCATAGCCTCCAACCTGCTCACCATCGAAGGAGTTGACGAGCTGCATGGAACCGACCATACCGTATTGCCCGATATGATTGAAGTAGGTAGTTTCATCGGCATGGCGGCAATGACCAAGAGCGAAATTACCATCAAAAATGTTTCGTATGAGAACTTGGGAATTATCCCCGAGAGCTTCCGCCGTTTGGGTATCCGCCTGGAACAACGGGGCGATGATATATTTATCCCTGCCCAGGAGTGTTACCAGATTGAGTCGTTTATCGACGGTTCCATTATGACCATTGCCGATGCGCCGTGGCCCGGCTTAACCCCCGACTTGCTCAGCGTGTTGCTCGTAGTGGCCACCCAAGCCAAAGGCAGCGTGCTCATTCACCAAAAGATGTTCGAAAGTCGTTTGTTCTTTGTAGACAAACTCATCGATATGGGTGCACAGATTATCCTTTGCGACCCGCACCGTGCCGTAGTCATTGGTCACGGACACACTTTCAATTTGCGTGGTGGCAACATGACTTCGCCTGATATACGCGCAGGTATTGCCTTACTTATTGCCGCCATGAGTGCCGAAGGTAGCAGCCGCATTCACAATATCGAGCAGATTGACCGTGGCTATCAGAACATCGAAGGTCGCCTCAATGCTCTTGGAGCCCGCATTACACGTATATGATAAAGAAAGAAGACGTATATAAAATAGGCATATTCAATAAGCCGCACGGCATACACGGGGAACTGTCGTTCACCTTTACGGACGACATCTTCGACCGTGTGGAGTGTGATTACCTCATCTGCCTGCTCGATGGAATTCTGGTACCCTTCTTTATGGAAGAGTACCGCTTCCGTTCCGACTCCACCGCCTTGGTAAAACTCGATGGGGTAAACAGCGCCGAACGTGCCCGTGCGTTTACCAATATCGAAGTGTACTTCCCCAAATCACTGGCAGGCGAGAGCGAACCGGAAGACCTTTCGTGGGAGTTCTTCGTGGGCTTCCGTGTAGAAGATGTGCAGCACGGCCCCCTGGGTGAGATTGTAGAAGTAGACAACACCACCATCAACACGCTGTTTGTGGTGACTCATAATGACGACGAACTGCTGATTCCTGCACAGGAAGAATTCATTGAAGGTATCGACCAGGAGCAGAAGCTCATCACAGTGAATCTCCCCGAAGGACTGTTGGCTTTGGACGATGCCGAAGAGGTATAGCCCCTCTATAAAGGCTTTAAAAATAATTAAATAGGTGGAGCAACTAAAGCTAAATGCTTACATTTGCGCCTCATAGATAATCAAGAATGCCGAAAAAGAAACGCAGCAAGGTTTTTTGGAACAACTTTAAGTTCAAGTATAAACTCACTATATTCAACGAGAACACACTCGAAGAAGTGGTAGGGATACGTGTATCCAAGCTGAATGGCGTGTCAGTATTACTCTCTGTGCTCACTGTGCTATTCATTTTTGCCTCTCTTATCATGGTGTTTACCCCTTTGCGTAACTACCTGCCCGGCTACATGAATAGTGAAATCCGTGCTCAGGTGGTTGAGAATGCGTTGCGTGTAGACTCCCTGCAACAATTAGTCGATAAGCAAAACCTCTACATTATGAATATCCAGGATATTTTTAGTGGAAAGATAAAGGCAGATACCGTGCAATCTATCGACTCACTCACCCATGTACGCGAGGTGGAACTCATGGCGCATACCGAACGCGAAAGCGAGTTCCGCAAGCAATACGAAGAAGCCGAGAAGTACAACCTGACTACCATCACTGCGCAACAGCCGGAAGTAGACGGGTTAATATTCTACCGCCCTGCCCGTGGCATGATTTCGGCACACTTTGATAATGACAAGAAGCACTACGGTACCGATATTGCTGCCAATCCCAACGAAAGCGTACTGGCTACCTTGGATGGTACGGTGATACTGAGTACCTATACGGCTGATACCGGTTATGTGATAGAAGTGCAGCACAACCAGGACTTTATTTCTGTATACAAACACTGCGGCTCGTTGTTAAAACAGGCAGGTGATAAGGTGATAGCCGGCGAAGCCATTGCACTGGTGGGTAATACCGGGCAACTTACTACCGGTCCGCACCTGCATTTTGAATTGTGGCACAAGGGACGTGCGGTGAATCCGGAAAAATACATTGTATTCTAACCATGGAGAAAGAACAAAAGAAGAAACAGATAGCCATCCTGGGGTCTACCGGCTCTATCGGCACACAGGCGTTGCAAGTCATCGAAGAACATCCCGATTTATACGAGGTGTATGCGCTGACTGCCAACGGTAGTGTAGACTTGCTGATTGAACAAGCCCGTAAGTTTCAGCCCGAAGCGGTGGTTATTGCCAACGAAACCAAATACAGGCAACTCAAAGAGGCGCTGAGCGACCTGCCCATCAAAGTATATGCCGGGTCGGAAGCTTTGTGCCAGATTGTTGCCTCACAACCCATCGATATTGTACTCACGGCCATGGTGGGATATGCCGGTTTAAAACCCACTATCAATGCCATACAAGCCGGGAAAGCCATTGCATTAGCCAATAAGGAAACCTTAGTAGTAGCCGGCGAACTTATTAATGAACTGGCGTACCGCTACCGCACTCCTATATTACCGGTCGATTCCGAACACTCGGCCGTATTCCAGTGTTTAACGGGTGAGGTGGGTAATGCTGTGGAGAAGGTTATTCTGACAGCCTCAGGCGGCCCGTTCCGTACCTGGAGTATGGAACAGCTTCAAAAGGCTACCCGTGCACAAGCCCTGAAACATCCCAACTGGGACATGGGTGCCAAGATAACCATCGACTCCGCTTCGATGATGAACAAAGGATTCGAAGTCATTGAAGCCAAATGGCTCTTCGGTATGCGCCCCGAACAAATAGAAGTGGTGGTACATCCGCAATCGGTTATTCACTCCATGGTACAGTTTGAAGATGGCTCGGTGAAAGCCCAATTAGGCATGCCCGATATGCGCCTGCCTATCCAATACGCTTTCTCCTATCCCGACCGCGTACGTTCTTCGTTCGATAGGCTCGACTTTACCAAGTGTACCAACCTGACATTTGAACAACCCGATACCACCCGCTTCCGCAACCTGGCATTGGCTTATGAAGCCATGCGCCGTGGCGGTAACATGCCGTGTATTGTCAACGCCGCTAACGAAGTGGTAGTAGCTGCCTTCTTGCGCGATGGCATCAGCTTCCTCGGCATGAGCGATGTCATTGAGAAAACCATGGAACAAGTATCGTTTGTGCATACACCCACTTACGACGACTATGTGGCTACCGACGAAGAAGCCCGCCGGATAGCTGCCCAACTGATAAAATAATTGTAAATAGTAAATAGAAAATTACCTGATGGAAACATTTTTGATTCGTGCCCTCCAGTTAATCATGAGCTTATCATTGCTCGTTGTTATTCATGAAGGAGGACACTTCCTCTTTGCCCGCCTGTTCAAGATACGGGTAGAAAAGTTTTGTTTATTCTTTGACCCTTGGTTTACCCTCTTCAAATTCAAACCCAAGAACAGTGATACTGAATATGGTATCGGTTGGTTGCCGTTGGGAGGGTACGTAAAGATATCCGGCATGATTGATGAATCGATGGATACCGAACAGATGAAGCAACCTGTACAGCCGTGGGAGTTCCGTTCCAAGCCGGCATGGCAACGTTTGTTGGTGATGATTGGCGGGGTGTTGTTTAACTTCCTGTTGGCATTATTCATCTACTCCATGATTCTCTTTGCCTGGGGCGACCGCTACACCCCCGTTCAGCAAGCCCCGTTGGGTATGCAGTTTAACGAAACCGCCAAGAGCATTGGCTTTAAAGATGGTGACGTACTTATTTCTGCCGATGGCGTAGCTTTTGAACGTAACGACGGTGAGTTGTTGAGCCGCATTGTAGATGCCCGCGAGGTGAGTGTATTGCGTAACGGTGAGAAAGCATCTGTATACATCCCCGAAGATATGATGGAGCGCCTCATGGGCGACAGTCTGCGCTTTGCCTCGTTCCGTTACCCTTACGTGGCAGATAGTCTGGTAGCGGGTTCACCTGCTATGTTGGCAGGTATACAACCGGGCGACAGCATTATCGCTTTGAATGGTCAATCAGTGTCAATCATGGACTTCAGGATGGCGATGCAAGACCGCAAAAAGAATGCAGCCCAACTGTTGAACGATAGCATCGACCCACAGTTGGTTTCAATAACTTACATGCGTGCCGGAGTAGCCAACACCATTGAGCTACGTGCCGATTCAGCTTATACGATTGGAGTGTATCCGGTGATGGAAACCGACCGCTTGCTGCCTGTAATCAAGAAAGAATATAGTTTTGCAGCATCGTTCCCTGCCGGTATTTCTTTAGGGGTAAAGACACTGAACGGTTATGTGAACAACATGAAGCACATCTTCTCCAAAGAAGGAGCTAAGCAACTGGGCGGATTTGGTACCATTGGCAGCATCTTCCCTGCAAGTTGGGACTGGCACCAGTTCTGGTACATGACGGCATTCTTGTCTATTATCCTGGCGTTTATGAACATTCTTCCTATTCCGGCTTTGGATGGGGGACACGTATTGTTCCTGCTTTATGAAATCATTGCCCGTCGCAAACCGAGCGATAAGTTTATGGAATATGCGCAGATAACCGGTATGTTCCTGCTGTTAGGTTTGTTGCTGTGGGCTAACTTCAACGATATTATCCGGTACTTCTTCTAAGGGGACGTTTCACCACAGAGTCACACAGAGTTCCACAGAGTTTTATTTAGCTCAGTGGAACTTTTTGTTTTTAATCTATCATCTATCACCAAACAATACAATGAATTGACAACTAGGTGTATAGCGGGTGATAGATTCATTTTTATCTATCACCCGCATCTATCATCTATCACCCTTTTACGGCTTTATTACTGTTTGTTTATTCATTAGTATCAGATTAGTAAGACATACTTGGGCTCACTTGATTATGGTATGAAAGCGGCTAAATGTACGGTAGAAACGCTACTAGTAACGCAAATAAATATTATTCAGGACGACATATTTTGTGATAGATGATAGATTAAAACTTATTTCTTCTTCAGAGTAGATGGTTGCGATAACCGCAAACTACTTACTATCGCCGCCAATACTGCGAATGCGCACGCTACCCACAAACAGACTACTGTATTTTTAGGATGCGCAATAAAGGTAAACAGCAAAGCTACCATCGCTGTACCCATTGTTTGCCCGAATAACCGCGCCATTCCCAACATACCACTGGCTGCCCCCGACCGATGCGGTGGAGCAGCCGATAACATCATACTGTTATTAGGCGTTTGGAAGATGGCAAACCCCGTTCCGCATAGTAACATCCGCCAGATAATATCAATGTGCGACGAGTGTGGCGTGAGGAGGGAAAGCGAAAATAACCCGATGCCAAACAATACCATACCGAAACTTCCTAATGCACCGGGGTGGATACGTTCTACCAAAACACCTGCCGCCGGAGCTGCTACCAGTGCAGCCAAAGGCCAGGGAGTAAGCATCAACCCCGTCATCACCTCACTAAGTCCTAACGTACTTTGAAAGAAGAACGGAAGCGATACCATGGCAAGCATCTGTGCCGTAAACGAACAAACCGAGGTGCTGATGGATAACCGGAAAGCCGGTATCTTCATTAAATCGAGTGGCAGTAAAGGCGTTTTATCAGTCAATTGCCTGCGTATGTAATAGGTGCCTACTATCGCTAATATGATAACCTGAAATATAAGGAACCGCTTCTGCTCCTGATGGGCAAACCCATCGATGGTATAAAAGAGTAATCCGAAGGTAACGGCATTGGCAATGGCGCTGGTGGTATCAAACTTCCGGGGCGAACGCTCTTCTTTCCGCGGGAGGTACTTCATGCCCAATGCCAACGCTATCAATCCGAATGGAATGTTAATGGCAAACAGCCAATGCCAACTGGTTACTGCCAGGATAGCACTCGCAATAGAGGGACCCGCTGCCGCCGATATGGCAATAACCATTGCGTTAATTCCCAACCCCCTGCCCAAATGGCTTGCCGGGTAAATGGTTCGTAACTGAGCCGTATTTACACTGGTAATAGCCGAAGCGCTTAATCCTTGGAATACCCGCGCAATGGTCAGTGTCCAGAATGAAGTTGCCAATGCACAAACCAATGAAGTAAGGCAGAACATAGCAATGCCCGTCAGGAACACTTTTCGGTAACCGAATATCTCGCCTAATGAAGAGAAAGAGAGGAGCGATACCACGATGGCAAGCTGATAGCCATTGATAATCCAGGTAGTAGCTGCCGGGCTACTTCCAAATTCCTGTGAGAGGGTAGGTAGTGCTACGTTGGTAATAGTAGTATCTAATCCTGACATGGACATGGCAAAGCAAACAGCTATTACCGCCCAAATACGCCGGTGTATAGGCAAACCGTCGTTTGTATTTATGGAAGGGTCTGAAATCAATTTGGTTGTCATACAGAAAATTATTTTCAGTATAACAACCAAGCAATTGATTTAGTTTGTAGAGCGGAGTGTCAAAGTATTTGGAAGATGGCAATGATGTGTCCCACGCTTCCTCCTAAGCAGAAGAGGTGGAATACCGCATGCATGTACGGTTTGCGGAGCGAGTAGAATACAGCTCCCACAATATACGAGGCGCCTCCGCCAATGAGCCACCACAAAGCAGATACGGCATCTTGTGCCGAAAGACAGTCATACAGCGGTTTGATGGCTACTAAAATGGAAGCTCCCATCACTACATAACATACGGTTTCCAGGTAGCTATGCTCTTTGAGCTTGGCAAAACTGAGAATGAATCCCACAATGGCAGCCATCCACACAAAGGCAAATACTCCCCATCCCCAACCACCGGCATTGCGGAGTACCAGTAAGGTAAAAGGAGCATACGTACCGGCAATATGCAGGTAGATGGCGCCGTGGTCGAACTTACGGAGCAACTCTTTTCGCTTGCCCGGTTGGCAACCGTGATACCAGGTAGAGCTTACGTAGGACGAAAGCATGCCCACCAGATAGATGATTACACAAACCGTAGCCCAAACAGGCTCGGCATTAGCTGCTGCTTTGCCCAATAAAAAGTAACCGACTATTACTCCCAGCAGGATACCTGCTCCGTGGCTGAGCGTATTGGAGAGTTCTTCACCGAAGGTATAGCGACGGCGTATAGGGGTAGATTCCGTTGTCATAATGTGTATAAAGAAGAAAGAATTGCAGTGCAAAGATACGCAACTCTTTTCTTTTTAAGTCCCAGTTTCCGGAATTATTGCTTGTAAGAATGAGTTATTCCTTTCTTAAAATCATCTTGATATTATATTGTCCGGCCACTTGTTTACGGAAATCGGCAAATGCTGCATAATCTTCTTTGGGATAAGTACCACGCCGCATCAGCAGTTGATGTGTAATATATACCTGATTGCCTTCTACCCGGACAGACGAATGAAATTTTCCGAATTTCCCTTCTATCGTCAGAGTTTTGGGTAACGATTCTATGGCATATCCTTCGGGGAGTTGTAGTTGAATACTATCGGTATCCAAGTATCCGTAAGTGATTCGGATAGGCAGGGTACGTTGCTTGTTTTCAGGAACAGTAAAACTTTTACGAAATACATTGACGGGCACAAATAACCGGTTACCCGTTTTGTTGCTATACTGTAAACTGCTGATGGTGTAGCTTATATCAATCTGTGGACGAGCTGTTTTCTGTTCGTTGACTTGTATGTTGTTTATCTCAGCCTGCGGCAAACTGATACCCGAACGTAACCGATCTTTCTGCTTGGCGGGTTCCAACCGGGTGATAACCGACTCTGTTTCATATTGAAACAAGCAGGATATTTCCCGGTTTTCTATCTTTGTTTCACCGGCGGGTGCTAAGATTACTCTTGCCCGGTTAACCTGGGTATTCAGTGAGTCGGGGTAAGTAGGCAGGCGGTAAATGGTTCCTCCGTCGGGGGCTGCCAGCAAAGCATCATGTCCGGCAATACTGCTGTGTACATAACCAAAAGGCAACTGCGGATTGGTGCACTCCAACCACAAGGTATCCTGAGACAGAGGGACTTGTAAAATAGCGTGATTCATTTGGTTGACACTGGCAAAATCCGTTAACAACCGCTCGTTATTCGTGCTGATTACCGTATAACGGGAGTCTATTCCTAATTCGGCCAACATGGCCCGGGCATAGTTGGACAGCCCTTTACAATCGCCGAATCCTACCCGGCATACATCGGCTGCTGCAATGGGCTGAAAACCGCCGATACCCAGTTGAATACTTACGTAACGAGTGGTAGCTCCCAGGTAATTGTATATAGCCTGCACTTTTTCCCGCGGTGTGTTACAATCGGCAGTTAGTTCATGTACTTTGTTCCTCAAAGCATCGGGTAACTGGTCGCGGCCTTTCAATAGGTCGTACTGCCAGACTCCGAAAGCTTTCCAATCGTTCATAGTACCCTTGCTGCCGTCGTATGTAAAAGAAGATGGAGCGAAATAGATAATGGGCAGTGTTTCCGAAGGAGCCGGTCCATATACTTCCGGCTCAACGGCAGGAAGATTCTCTACGGATACTTCACTCAATGTCTTTCCGTCGGCCAGTTTGGCTTGTTTCACTACGGCTTGTGTATTTACAGCCCGGTAACGGCAGACATCTCCTGCGGGAGTCTGTAGCTTGTAAGAGGCTTTCATTACCGCCTGATTGTATTCATTCTGCGGTATAAAAGTTTGATATACAATGAGTCCGTCCTTGTATTTTACTTCCCATTCGTATTTTACCGTGAACGGGTAGGAAGGGGCGCTGCACTCAAAGTAGTACATGTAATCGTCGCTGGCTAATCCCGACGAATATTCCGTCATTTGCAGTTCTGATTTCTTGATTTTGCGAATTGACTGTCCACCTGTTCCGGCCAGCACTTCTCCTGAGAACTTGCTCAATGATGAGAACTTATCGCACATACACAAGAAGTGTGCTGCCGAATTTCCTTTGTTGTTCAGAATGGTAATCACACGGCTTTCCTTGCGAACAGCACTGGTGGGCGAATCACAAATCATTTCCGTAGTAGCGTTTACAATGATGGAGTGAGCCGTACTTCCCACCTCTTGTGCCGGTAAGGAAAACGTTGAAGCTGCCAAACAGCCCATGGCAACTAAACTTCTTGATAACTGTAATCTATTCATATCTTTTTCAATACCAGCATTTCGTTATTTCTCTCTACAATGGTTTCCCAGAACGATTGCAAACCTTTATATTCTTCGGGTAAGTACAATAACTTATTGAATGAGAAAGTGTATAGCAAGGTTATCTTGTTATCTTGTTGTTGTACCTGATAACGGCATGCACCCTGCCCGTCTTCTGTTTTAATAACTAAGGGTTTGGGCTGCTCCTCTATGGCATACCCGTCCGGAATGGTGAGTTGTACCGATAAAGTAATTTGTTCTGTGTGCGGTAGTTCCACCGGAAGTTTGCGTTCGGCCTGGGTAAATGGACTTTTTTCTACATGCAGGAAGATTAATGGGTTCAGGTAGATAAACTGGTCGTTTACCGTTGCTTGCTTTTCAAAGACAACCTTTTCTTCCATCTGCGGTGTAAAGTCATACATTTTGTTGAAGCTAAGCTGGGTGACTTTGATGTTTTCCTCCGTTTCCAGCTTGCTTACAAATTCAGTGCTGTCTTTGGCATTTTTAAAACGGTTGCGGATAGATGAGGCGTATTGTCCCTGGTATGCCGTGTTGCGTGTACCGGTAATATTTCCTTCGGCATCAATTGTAGCGTTAACCATAGACCGCAGTTGGTTTTTTCCCATATTCCGCAAATCCATCCATTGGCTGCCACCGGATGTAATCATGCGTGCGCGGTCTACCATTAGTCCCGGTGGAAGCAGGTTGATGCATCCGGATTGTATCGATCCGTCCAGATATACGAAGGTGCTGTCCGTATCGGCAATAGCTACTACGAATGTATTGAGTTTTTGTACCGATGGATGTGCAAAGGGGAGTATTCCTTGCGAACGCCGGCTCATAACTACCGGAGCGCAGGAAATGTTGGCATCACGGAGCATACTCATCAATACAAAATTGAAATCGGCGTTGCTGCCTGTTCCGTTCTTGATGGCTTTTTTCACATCACCGGCATACAAGGCGTATGTCTCATTCCAGTTCATCTTTTTACGCAGGAATGCGAACAGGGCGTTTACTTTGCTCTGTGTATCGGGTAACGAGTTGGTGTTCAGGGCTGCCATCTCATCCCGGTAAGGATTACGCATTTTGAGCAGCGACCCGAAGTCTTCGTCTTCGAGCAGCATCTTGTCAATCTGATCCCAGGTTTGTGTATACGATTTGTACAATGCACCGGGGAAAGCCAATCCCTGCAACTCAAATGATATCTGTGCACGGTAATCGTCCGGGCACCAGATGTATGAGTCGGCATGGAGTGCCGGCAGTTGGTTGGCTTTGAAGGTAAGGTGCCTTCCGGTACAATGCACATGTTCCGGTCGGGCACTTCCCGTTATTGTGAATATAACCGATTCCGGCTTCTCACTGGCCTCCATGCGATCTCTGCCTCGTGTGTCGACGTTGAATGTAAAATATTCCGGTATGGTGATGTCATACTGCCCGTAAAGAACGGGAATATCCTGCTGGGCTTTCCATCCGTCTATCGAGTAATAGAAGTCGGACAGAACTTTGTATTTGTATTCCAGTACGGTTCCTACCTTTACATTAGGAATGGAGAATTTTACCTGCATGTAGCGTTTGCTTAGCCGTTCTTTGAAAATGAATTCACGTTTCATCTTCTCCCGTATTACCTTTCCGTCCTCCATATTATATGAAGAAGCATCGATGCCGGTAATTACTTCCTTGCGGGTACTTCGTACGTCTTCCGGCTCGTAGTATGGAATATTGATGTTGGCGTACGAAAGTCCGTCCTGTTTCAGGATTTTAATCTTTACCTCATGGTCGGTAGCTACCCGGAAGTCGTTGTTGATGTAATCGTATCTCGCTTCGGTTGTTTTGTAAAGCACCACGGCCACAGCCGAAGTGTCGGCAGCATAAACGGTCATGGTAAGTTCTTCGTTGGAGGGTTTTCCGTATTTCATACTGGGAGTTAGTACGGACGGTTGGGCATACATGCTCAGGAAGACAAACAAAAGTGTCAGTGTCGTTGTTGCGCTTTTCATAAGAATTGATTTTTGGATTTACGTAATCTGTACGGGCTTGTATTACAAATGTAAAACAAAAAGCCGGTAAAACAATTGTTTTACCGGCTTTTTGTTTAGAATTCGAATTTCTATACCAAGTGGGCAATCCACTCTTCGCGGTCGCCCGGCAGTAAGTCGATAACCGGTATTTCAATCATCGTGTAACATCCCGGTTGTTGCTTCATGGCTGCACGTGCCGAGCATACTAATACCTGTGCGGTAAGCGCCGGGTTATTAATGCGCATGTTAAACTCAAACAGTTGGTTTTGCGTTTTGCCCGATACCCCTTTACGGGTGAGGTTTACACCGTGCCCCATATCTAATAACGCATCTACGCTCGGTACTTGTTTTACATGCGTTTCATCGTTCACAAAGTAAGCATCTGCCTTGATGGCTGCGGTTACTTCTTCAAACTTATATCCGTCTTTCACTTCGATGTATACCATACGGCGGTGAATACCTGTTCCGGTGGGAATGGTCATCGAAAGAGCAGCTTGTACACCGTCGATGGCTTTCACAGCTACGGTATGTCCCATGCTCATACCTGGACCGAAGTTAGTATAGGTAATACCTTTCGGAGCAATGGCTTCCAATAGAGTACGCACTACCGAGTCGCTACCCGGATCCCATCCGGCCGAGATTACCGAAACCTTACTGTGTTCTTTGGCGCAAGCACCCAGTTCACGACGCAGGTTTACAATACCTGTATGAATATCAAAACTGTCTACTGTATTAATTCCGAGAGACAACATCTCTTTGGCATATTTCTCTACACTGCGGGTAGGGGTGCAAAGAATGGCTACATCTACACCTTGCAGTTCACGAACATCTTTTACCACTGCATAGTCAGCTAATTCTTCCGGGCGGTTTTCGGCTCCTGCGCGGCGCACTACACCGGCAATTTCAAAGTCGGGAGCTGCTTGAAGCGCCTCGAGCACATACCGGCCAATATTGCCGTAACCCACAATGGCTGCTCTTACTTTTTTCATCTTTTTCTGGTTTTGATTGAACATATTTCTTTAATATGGGTACAAAAGTAGTCATTTGTCACAAAACCTTTCTATCTTTGTTGGACTATTTTAAACATATCCGTATGAAAAGCAAGAAACTACTACCGTTTATTCTTTTGATGGCTTGCCCTTTGTTAGTACCGGTGCAGGCTCAAGTTACTCCCCCCACTCAGGTTTGTGAAAAGACACAAGGATGGATACAACATCCGTGGGCAGGCAAGCGTGTAGGGTATTTGGGCGATTCCATTACCGATCCTAAAAGCTACGGTGATAAGATAAAGAAATACTGGTCGTTCCTGGAAGAGTGGTTGGGCATTACTCCGTATGTATATGGTATCAGCGGCCGGCAGTGGAACGATATTCCCCGCCAGGCAGAACAACTCAAGAAAGAACACGGTGAAGAGGTAGATGCCATTCTGGTTTTCATCGGAACCAACGATTATAATAAAGGACTTCCCATTGGCGAGTGGTTTACGGAAACTGAAGAGCAGGTAATGGCAGCTACGGGCGAACCCAAGCAACTGTACACCCGCAAGCACCGTACTCCCATCATGGGCGACGATACTTACAAAGCACGTATTAATAAAGGCATGGCAGCACTGAAGCAGCTCTTCCCTGATAAACAGATTGTATTGCTTACTCCGTTGCACCGTTCCATAGCCAACTTTGGCGATAAGAACGTACAACCCGATGAAAACTATCAGAACAGTTGTGGCGAATACATCGATGCATACGTGCAAGCCATCAAAGAAGCCGGTAGCCTGTGGGCTGTTCCGGTAATCGACTTCAATGCTGTTAGTGGTATTAACCCGATGGTTGAAGAACAACTTATTTACTTGTGGAATGCTTCCTTTGACCGCTTGCACCCCAATACACTAGGTCAGCAACGTATGGCACGTACCCTGATGTACCAATTACTCACTTTACCCGTTAGTTTTTAAGCATGATTGAATATGTAAGAGGTGAATTGGCCGAACTCACCCCGGCTGTTGCCGTGATTGATTGTCACGGTGTAGGTTATGCCGTGAATAT
>JAVBVL010000110.1:0-16962 GCA_031554285.1 Bacteroides sp. | reverse complement strand
GCACCGCGGTTTCTACTTCGGACTCTGCCTGGCAGCTATCTTCATCTTCCGCTTCTTCATTGAGTTCCTCAAAGAAGACCAGGTAGACTTTGAAGCCGGTATGACGTTCAACATGGGACAATGGCTCAGTGTGCCGTTTGTTATTATCGGCATCTACTTTATGTTCTTTTACGGCAGGAAAGCGACAAAGAAATAATGAAGCAGATTATTGATATAGAAACGTGGGAACGGCGGGATAACTTCAACTTCTTCCGTACCTTCCAGAATCCCAATATCTCTATTACCTCCGAAGTAGAGTGCGGAGGTGCCAAGGCAAGAGCCAAAGCCGAAGGACGTTCGTTCTTCCTGCATTACCTCTATGCCATTCTGCATGCTGCCAACGAAATCAAAGAATTCCGTTACCGCATTAACCGGGCGGAAGAAGTGGTGCTGTATGACAAGATAGATGTAATGACTCCCATCAAAATCAATGATAACGGGAAGTTCCTCTCGGTGCGCCTTCCTTACCATCCCGATTTTGAAGTGTTTTATAGAGAAGCGATACAGTTAATCAATGCCGTACCCAAAGATGGCGACCCGTACGGGGAAGAGAACAGTCAGCAAGACGATGCCGACTTTGATTTAATCAACATAAGCGCCACACCCGATTTGTACTTTACCGCTGTAAACACCGCCCAACAGCATCACAATGGTAACGATTATCCGTTGATTACCGCAGGTAAAGTGGTTACCCGCGAAGGTAGGTTGGTTATGCCAATCTCCATCGCCGTACATCACGGATTAGTAGATGGCCATCACATTACCCAATTCTTTAAGAAGATAGAGGAGCAGTTGAAATAAGAAACTCCCTTGCCGTCGGTTTCAACCGACGGTTAGTAATAGGGAGCAAAGCGACCTTCCTTTGTGGGTTTTAACCCCAGGCTTTTATCATTATAAGCCTGGGGTTAAAACCCACAAAGGTATAAATGAATAGAAACTGCTTTCAGCAGACCGTCGGTTGAAACCGACGGCAAAGGAGTGCTCGTCCTGTGATAGTTATTTCCCTCTTACTATTTTCTTAATGTCGTTCAACTTGTTGAGCGCTTCGAGTGGTGTTAAGTTATTTACGTCGAGATTCAGAATCTCGTCACGTATTTGCGAGAGGATAGGATCGTCCAGTTGGAAGAAACTGAGTTGCATGCCGCCTCGTTCTTCGCTCACCTTGGCTAATGGTTTGTTAGAAATTCCTTGCTTACGGTTATCCGTTTCCAACTGTTTCAGGATGTTGTCTGCCCGCTTCACGATGCTCTTGGGCATACCTGCCATCTTGGCTACGTGGATACCAAAGGAGTGCTCGCTGCCACCCCGCTCCAGTTTACGGAGGAAGATTACCTTGTTATCCACTTCCTTCACCGATACATTGTAGTTTTTGATGCGCTTAAACGACTTCTCCATTTCGTTGAGCTCGTGGTAGTGCGTAGCAAACAACGTGCGTGCTTTCGCTTTGGGGTGCTCGTGAATATACTCCACAATAGCCCAGGCAATAGAAATACCATCATACGTAGAAGTTCCGCGCCCCAGCTCGTCAAACAAGATCAGGCTACGGTCGGAGATATTATTCAAAATATCTGCCGCCTCGTTCATCTCCACCATAAAGGTCGATTCACCTACCGAGATGTTATCACTGGCTCCTACGCGGGTAAAAATCTTATCCACCAGTCCGATGTGTGCACTCTCGGCAGGAACAAAGGAGCCGATTTGCGCCAACAGCGTAATCAGAGCCGTCTGTCGCAGCAAGGCCGACTTACCCGCCATGTTGGGACCGGTAATGATGATAATCTGTTGCGTAGCGCTATCGAGCATTACGTTGTTGGCAATATACTTCTCGCCGATAGGCAGTTGCTTCTCAATCACCGGGTGACGGCCTTGACGGATGTCGAGCACATCGCTGTCTTCCACCACCGGACGGATGTATTTGTTTTCCTTAGCTACGTTGGCAAACGAATGCAGGCAGTCAACCCGCGCCACCTGGGTAGCGTTAATTTGAATAGCGGGAATAAACTCAGCAATGGCTTGCACCAACTCATTGAAGAGGCGTGTTTCCAGGGCAAGAATCTTATCCTCGGCACCCAGAATCTTCTCTTCGTACTCTTTAAGTTCTTGGGTAATGTACCGTTCGGCATTCACCAGCGTCTGCTTGCGAATCCATTCCGAAGGTACTTTATCCTTGTGGATGTTACGCACTTCAATGAAATAGCCAAAAACACCGTTGTAGGCAATCTTCAAGCTGGGTATACCGGTAGCTTCGCTTTCGCGTTGCTGAATCTTCATCAGGTAGTCTTTGCCCGAGTAAGCAATCTGGCGAAGTTCGTCCAAATCGGTATTCACACCGCTGCGTATCACGCCTCCCTTATTAATGAGCAAAGGCGGGTCGTTATTCACTTCCTTATTGATACGTTCGCGAATGGAGAGGCAAAGGTTGAGTTGCTCACCGATGCGGTTGAGGCTGGCATTATCCGCCTGCATGCACGCTTCTTTGATAGGCTCGATGGCTTGCAGGGCTACCTTTAACTGCACAATCTCCCGGGGCGATACACGTCCTACGGCTACCTTAGAAATGATACGTTCCAAGTCACCGATAAGATGCAACTGCTCTTCAATAAGCTCCTTGAACTCCGGTTCGCGGAAGAAATACTCTACCACGTTGAGGCGTTCGTTGATGGGGTTTACCTCTTTGAGCGGGAATACCAACCAACGTTTCAGCAGGCGGGCACCCATCGGACTGATGGTGCGGTCGATTACGTTGATGAGGCTGCTTCCGCCATCGTTCATGCTGCCAATCAGCTCCAGGCTGCGTACGGTAAACTTATCCAGTCGTACATACTTGTCTTCTTCAATACGGCTCAGCGAAGTGATATGCCCTATTTGCGTATGTTGCGTGAGGTCGAGGTATTGCAGGATGGCACCCGAGGCAATGACTCCGTTCTTGAGTTGCTCTACCCCAAAACCTTTCAGGTTCTTGGTTTCAAAGTGTTTCAGCAGTTTCTCGCGGGCGCTGCTGTCGGTAAACATCCAGTCGTCCAGTTCAAAGGTAAAGAATTTGCTGCCGAAGTTTCCTTCGAACATGCCCCGCTTGCCCCGCTCAAAGAGTACTTCTTTCGGGGCGAAGTTATTCAGCAACTTATCTACGTAGTCAAACGTACCTTCGGCGGTCATAAACTCACCGGTAGATATATCCAGAAAAGCTACTCCCACGGAGGCTTTGCCGAAGTGAACGGCTGCCAGGAAGTTATTCTCTTTATAGTTGAGTACATTGTCGTTGATAGAAACCCCCGGCGTAACCAGTTCCGTGATACCGCGCTTCACCAGTTTCTTGGTCATTTTGGGGTCTTCCAGCTGGTCGCAGATGGCTACACGTTTGCCTGCCCTTACCAGTTTAGGGAGATAGGTATCGAGTGCATGGAAAGGGAATCCCGCCATCTCAACGGTCTTTTCTTTGCCGTTGGCGCGTTTGGTGAGGGTAATGCCAAGAATTTCGGCAGCAATAATAGCGTCGGTTGAATAGGTTTCGTAAAAGTCCCCGCAACGGAAAAGCATCACCGCATCGGGGTGTTGCGCTTTCAGTTCCAGGAACTGTTTCATCATAGGGGTAAGTTCAATATCGTTATTGGCCACGGTGTACTGTTTTATTAATAATGTACGCAAAGATAACATTTTTATTTTGTGGCAACTCTCCTGCTCTTCAAAAACTCTATACCCTTGTATTGTGTTTTTTATAGTGTTACTATCTTTGCATTATGGAACATTGGAAAAAAGTTTTCGCCATTATATGGACAGGGCAGTTCCTGTCACTGCTCAGCAGCAGCGTTGTTAATTTTGCTATTATCCTATGGATTAGTATGAAAACCGGGTCGGCAGAGATGTTGGCGTATGCCGCCATTGCCGGACTGCTCCCCATGACGTTGATTGGTCCTGTAGCCGGAGTGTACGTTGACCGTTGGAACCGTAAGCTCCTCATGATTGCTTCGGATAGCTTCGTAGCAGTGTGTACCCTGGTACTTGCCGTGCTGTTTTGGTTGGGCAAGGCCGATATGCTCACCATCTTTGTGGTACTGGGGCTGCGTTCCGTAGGTTCGGCTTTTCACGGGCCCGCTATGCAGGCATCGGTACCCTTACTGGCTCCCGAATCGCAGTTGCCGCGTATTGCCGGTATCGACCAGATGATATTCTCGGTGAGTAACATTGCCGGTCCTGCTCTGGGTGCGTTGCTGCTTGCTATTTGGAAGATGGAATATATACTCCTGCTCGATGTGGCAGGAGCCGCGATAGCCTGTACTTCACTGCTCTTTGTGCACATTCCCAATCCCGAAAAGAAACTGGAACAAGCAAAGAATATACTCCGCGAAATGAAAGAGGGTATTTGGGCGGTGTTAAAGAATCGCGGATTGAGCATTGTGTTCCTCGGCTCCATCGGGGTGATGTTTTTTATTATGCCGGTAAGCGTGCTGTTTCCGCTAATGACGTTAGACCATTTCCTGGGTAATGCCTATCAGGTAAGTCTCATCGAAGTGGTGTGGGGAGCCGGCGCCCTGGTGGGAGGTGCTATTATGGGTGTCCGGGTGTATAAGGTAAACAAGGTAAAACTCATTAACTGCATGTACCTGGTTATCGGACTCACGTTTCTTCTATCCGGCATACTGCCACAGGGTGGCTTTGCCTGGTTTGTGGTACTTACCGCCATCGGCGGGGTGTGTGGACCGGTATATCACTCTTCGTTTACTTCGTTGGTGCAGGTAAATATTGCCCCCGAGGCATTGGGACGGGTGTTTTCTTTCTTCTACACCATTAGCTTTATTCCCTCACTCATCGGGTTGGTGGGTATCGGTTTCTTTGCCGATTACCTGGGGCTTGCTACCTCGTTTATTGTATGTGGAGCATGTATTGTGGTTATTGGTATAGCTGCGTTCTTTAGCCGTACGGCTTTGTTGCTCGATAAGAAAGCGGAGAATCCAGATGAATAGTTATCGGTAATATTCACTAATCCTCCATGAGCTAAAAAACGAATTTGATTCGCCATTCGCCACTAATTGGGTGTTAACAGCTTGATTAATTGATAAATAATAGATGGCGAATCCATTTTTGATTCGCCATTCATTCGCCATTCCTAAGTTGATTCGCCATTACCTTCTGCACATCTTGCATAGTTACATCAGATGAAACCAATGGCTCAAGCGCTAAACCGTTGGTTTCAAGGGCAGAACTGCCGGTGCCAAGAGCAAAACCAATGGTTTCTGGCGATGGAACAAAGAGTTTCCCTCCTGAAACTAAAAGTTTCTGACGATGGAACTAAAAGTTTCAAAGCATGAAACAAAAGGTTTCTGTGTATGAAACTAACAGAAACATTATAGAAAAGGTGGAAGTGCTTTGCCAACTTCGTGAACTTCGCTACCTTTGTACTCCCCAACAAAAAAGCATCAAAAATGAAAGATCAAAGAAGACTGCTCCATAAATGCATGCACGCCGAGATTCCCGTTTTCGTGCTCTGCGGAAGCGATGCCTGTGCCATTGAATCGTTGAAAGAGTATTATCGCATTGCACGCGACAAAGGATGCTCACAAGAGTTCCTGGACGACTTGCAACTGCTGATTAATGATTTTGAGCTCTTCCAGAACGAAGAACCCGAGAAGGTAAAACTACCCGATTAGTTTAACCACACAGATTTAGATCTGTACTTCCGGGTATCTGTAGGATTTACTCCTTGCTATTATTTATTAAAGATATCGAAATATTTCTTTAGAATGTAAACTCTCCCACGTTTTCCTCCCGTTACCTCCGACAATAGGTCAATCTTTTCCAAATTTGCAATAAGAGTGTACGCAGAGGCTGCACTTATACCTGCAATATCTGCTACTGCATTTGCATCTGTGATAGGACTTTTATATAGCTCGGTTAGTACTTTTAATGCATTTGCCGAGCGGCTGCCTAATGACCTTATTTTTTCCTCATATTCTTTTTGGAGGTTTAAAATTTCTTCAAAGGTCTTTACTCCATTTTCAGCAGTTTCAATAATTCCGGTTAAAAAGAACCGGAGCCAATCTGTTATATCATTATCAATTCTTACGCGCATTAAATTGGCATAATAAGAGTTTCTATGCTTCTCCAAATAATCGGATAAATACAAAATTGGACGTTTTAAAATACCTTTGCTAACCAGATACAGGGTTATCATCAGTCTCCCCGTCCTACCATTGCCATCCAAGAAAGGATGAATCGTTTCGAACTGATAATGAATAAAAGCAATCTTCAACAGTTCCGGGAAAAACAGGTTATCATTATGTACAAACTTCTCTATATCTTCCATTAGTTCTGGAATAGAATTGTGTATAGGTGGTACAAATATGGCATCATTGATAGAGGAGCCTCCAATCCAGTTTTGGCTTTTCCTAAATTCGCCGGGTTGTTTGTGTTCACCCCGAACCCCATCCATGAGCATGCGATGAACATTTCGTATTAAGCGGGAAGAAAATGGTAGGTCCTCTAGCATTTTAATGGCTTCGTTCATTGCATTTATGTAATTATGAACCTCCATCCAATCGTCTCTTTTATCCAAAGGAACATCTTCTTTGGATAAAAGAGCTTCTTCCATATTAGTTTGGGTACCCTCAATTTTGGAAGATTGGGTGGCTTCTTTCATAATGTGCATACTAATAAAAAGGTCAATATTAGGAATATGTTCCGAGTACATATCCAATCTCCCAAGCATTCTGTCTGCTTTGCTTAAAAGACTAATTATTTCCATGTTGTCCAACAACCACTCTTTATTGATATAGTTTGGCTGAAAACTTTTGTAATAACCTTGGTTGATATACAATCCGGACTTAAATTTTTTCATTGCCTTTTATTTTAATATTCAGCACAAAAATAGAATAAAGCAGTTGTTATTCCAACTTTTCTGCAAAAATTAAAATAACGATTTAATTTATTATAGAAAAAGGGGCAAAACTAAAATAACTTGTGTGTTGTTTTAATTTTGCCCTGATTATTGGAAATGCTAATAGATTGTTTATTCTTTGAATACGATGTGTATAGGGCTACCCGATGGGTCAAAGTCAAACAATAACTTATTGGGGAGTATATGTACCTCGAGACTCTTTTCTCCTTGGATTACGGTTACTTTCTTTACTCCCGCTTTGTCGATAACGGCGGTAAGAGGTTCATTGAATAGTTTCTTATTTAGTGGGAGCCGCGGGGTAATAGTCAGTCCCTTCTTGTTCGGGGTTACTTTCAGTAGTATGGCATCCCGTTCCTTGATATAAGCGCCCACTTCGCAGAAAGTACCTATCCATATCTTATCCTCCTGTGCTTTTACCTTCTCTAAGTGTTCCCAAAATACGGTTGCATCGGGAAAAGCATCGTATCCGTAGTTGATGCCATGCGTCATGGCTACACCCCATTCGCCGGAGGCTAACAGTTCGTTGATCTTCTGTTCCAGGCTCTCGGGTGTGCTCTTTGAGCCAATGGCAAACTGCTTGGTGCGGGTGTCTACCCGGTTTTCCGAAGCAATGCGCAATACCTCTTCGTTATGTGCATTGTAGGGGTAGCAAAAGGTTAAGGGTGTGAATCCTAACTTTTCCCGGATGATGGTATCGTTCTTCCTGACTTCCACAATGATTTCTTCGGTGGTGAGCCGTGTCAGTTTCTTGTGCGAATAACTGTGGTTGGATATTTCGTGCCCGTTATCTGCCATCTCTTTCAGTTGGCTCCAACTGATGTGGGTGGTATCGGCAGGAGCCTGTGCATCTTCATTGATGCCGATGGCGTTTATCCAGAATGTTCCGCGGAACCCGTGACGTTCCAGTTGCGGGGCGGCGAGGGTGTATTGCTCTGTCATCCCGTCGTCAAAGGTATAACTGATGGCACATGTCTTGTCGCCTTTATAATTAGCTATGCGTACAGGTATTTCGGGTTGGGCAGCACCAGCAATTGTTGATACTGCCAGACAGCAAAGTGCGGTGGTAATGAATGTTTTCATGAGTAGTGATATGCTAATAAATTCGTTTGAGAGCACAATATTCGTCATTATTGCGGAAACAGGCAAATAAATTACCACAAATATGGTATTTCACGGGTGATGGAACTCCCGTACCTTTGCATCAAGAAATTAAACAATAAATCAGTATGGGAACAATTGCAAGAAAACTGACAGACCTGGTAGGTAACACTCCGCTACTGGAGCTTACCAACTACAACGCAAGTAAAGGATTAAAAGCTAAAGTGGTAGCTAAGTTAGAATATTTCAATCCGGCGGGAAGCGTGAAAGACCGCATCGCCCTGGCTATGATTGAAGATGCCGAAGTGCGGGGCATACTGAAGCCGGGCGCTACAATCATTGAACCTACCAGTGGTAACACGGGTGTGGGGTTGGCTTTTGTAGCCGCTTCAAAAGGATATAAGTTAACGCTGGCCATGCCCGATACCATGAGCGTGGAACGTCGCAACCTGCTGAAAGCATTAGGCGCGCAACTGGTACTTACGCCGGGTGCCGAGGGCATGAAGGGCGCTATTGCCAAAGCCGAAGAGTTGCATAACAATACACCGGGTTCGGTGATACTGCGCCAGTTTGAGAACCCTGCCAATCCCGATGTACATGCACGTACTACCGGCCAGGAGATATGGAGCGATACGGATGGACGTGTGGAGATATTTGTAGCCGGGGTAGGAACCGGAGGTACGGTAAGCGGTGTGGGGCAAACCTTGAAAAATAATAACGGAAAGGTAAAGATTGTAGCGGTAGAACCTGCCGATTCGCCGGTATTGTCGGGTGGCAAACCGGGACCACACAAAATACAAGGTATCGGTGCAGGTTTCGTTCCCAAAACGTTCAATGGGGATGTGGTAGATGAGATTCTGCAGGTATCGAATGACGATGCCATCCGTACCGGTCGCGAACTGGCGGCTAAGGAAGGATTGTTGGTGGGTATCTCCTCAGGGGCTGCCGTATATGCGGCCACTCAACTGGCATTACGCCCCGAGAATACCGGGAAGACTATTGTAGTGCTGCTTCCCGATACCGGTGAACGTTATTTGTCGACTTTGTTATATGCATTTGAAGAATATCCATTGTAAGTTTGCACGACCTAAACCTTATTTTACTGGTGCGGTGCGGCAAATTCTTTCGCGGTAACGCTATCGATAGGCACTTCCCAAATCTTCACGTTACGGACAGCCGGGTCAGAGTAGTTAAACTCCCGGCTGCTGTAATGTGACATGATGATGTTAAGGGCTTCCCGCTTCTCGTCCATCTCTTCCAGAAAACCTACATTGCCCCGGCACATTACGCTTTTGGCCTTCATGCGGTAGCTGCAAGCTACTTTGGGATGTTGAAATACCAACTCATGGTCAACGCTGAAGGTGATACACACCCTGTTGTTACGTGCCAGCATGTCGAGGCTGCTGCCCGTAGGTCCCGAGTGCAGGTAAATTACGCCATCGCGATACCCGAAGTTCATCGGGAGCACATACGGGTTGCCTTCCAAATCGGTAATACCCACGAAGCAAATGTCGCAACGGGAGAGAATTTCTTCTACCTGCTCGCGGTTTTCAATGATGATTGTTTTCATGCTTATACCAATGCGAAATCAAGTTGTTTCTTTTCCAGGTTAGCACGGGCTACCTTGATGGTAATGGCATCACCCAAACTGTATACCCGGTGGGTACGGCGGCCGCGGAGGCAGTAGTTCTTTTCGTCGAACTCGTAATAATCGTCGTCCAGGTCGCGGATGGGTACCATGCCCTCGCACTTGTTCTCGTTGAGCTCTACGTAGAGTCCCCATTCGGTTACGCCGGAGATTACCCCGTCGAATACTTGTCCCAACCGTTCGGTCATGAATTCAACTTGCTTGTACTTAATGGAAGCGCGTTCGGCGCTGGCGGCTATCTGTTCCATGTTGGAGCTGTGGTCGCACAGGTCTTCGTACTTGGTTTCGGATACGCTGCGTCCACCTTCGAAATACTTGGTAAGCAAGCGGTGCACCATCATGTCGGGGAAACGGCGGATGGGCGAAGTAAAGTGGGTATAGTACTCAAACGCCAGGCCGTAGTGACCGATGTTATGCGTAGAATAACGAGCTTTCTGCATGGAACGGATGGATACCGTTTCGATGAGGTTCTGCTCTTTCTTGCCCTGTACATCGTCTAACAAGTGGTTGATGGATTTGGATATATCTGTTTTAGTACCGCTGGTACGCAGGCGATACCCGAAGCGGGCAATGAACTGTGCCAGGTTATCGAGCTTCTCGGGGTCGGGGAGGTCGTGAATACGGTAAGGAAGTACTTTTGCCTTTTTGCCTTTATCTACCTTGCCGATGGCTTCGGCTACGGTACGGTTGGCAAGCAACATAAACTCTTCAACGAGTTTGTTGGCATCCTTGGATTCTTTGAAGTACACGCTGAGTGGTTTGCCCTTCTCGTCAATTTCAAACTTCACCTCGTAGCGGTCGAAGTTGATGGCGCCTGCCACAAAGCGTTTAGCACGCAGCGCTTTAGCGATGGTATCCATCATCAGGATTTCTTCCTTGTAGTCGCCTTCTTTGGTTTCAATAACCTGTTGGGCTTCTTCGTAGGTAAAGCGGCGGTCGGACTTAATCACGGTGTGTACCACCCGTGAGTGACGTACCTCGCCTTTTTCGGTCATATCGAAGATGGCAGAATATGCCAGTTTCTCTTCATTGGGGCGCAGCGAACAGATGAAGTTACACAACCGTTCGGGGAGCATCGGGATGGTGCGGTCTACCAAATACACGGAAGTAGCGCGTTTCTCGGCTTCCTTGTCGATGATACTGCCCTCTTTTACATAATGTGTTACATCGGCAATGTGTACACCAATTTCCCACAGGCCATCTTTCAGTTTGCGGATGGAGAGTGCATCGTCAAAGTCCTTGGCATCTTTGGGGTCGATGGTGAAGGTGGTTACCTGGCGGAAGTCCTCCCGGCGCGCAATCTCTTCGGCACTAATCTCTGCCGGAATCTGGTCGGCAGCTTTCTCTACTGCCTGCGGATATACGTACGGTAAACCAAATTCGGCAAGAATGGCGTGCATCTCGGTGGTGTTATCGCCGGCTTTTCCCAGGATATCTAATACCTGCCCGATGGGATTCTTGGCTTTATCGGGCCATTCAATTACTTTCACAACAGCCTTATCGCCGGTCTTTCCACCTTTCAGTTTGTCTTTCGGAATAAATATATCATTAGCCAATGTACGATTCTCTGTTACCAGGAAAGCGTAGGAGTTGGCCACTTCGAGCGTACCCACAAAGGTATCGTTGGCACGTTCCAGAATCTCTATTACCTCCCCTTCAGGTTGTGTGTTTTTGCGGCGGGCATATACCACGATACGCACCTTGTCGTTGTTCATGGCATGTGACGAGTTACGTTCGGCAATGAAGATGGAGTCGCCCCCCTCTTCGGGGATAAACGAGTTCTTTCCGTTACTCTTGCGGTGGAAAGTACCTGTAAGCTCTTTGCCGTGGGTGGTAAGGCGGAACTTGTTTTTATCTATTTCGGAAATGTATCCGCCATCGAGCAACTCGTGCAGGATATCTACACACAACATTTTTTGCGGGTGGGTGGTGAGTCGTAACTCAGAGAATATATATTTCATGCTGAAAACGTCGCCGGGACGCTCGTTGAAGAAGTCCATTACCAAGCGGGCCAACTCTTTTTTACTCATCCGCTTGCCGGCTTTTTTCTCTCTTTTTTCTTTTTTCTTCGCCATATTGTAAATGGTTTTTGGGTACGTTTAGCCACAAAGTAAACGATTAAACCTGAATTATTCAAGATTTTCCTTACATTTGCTCACTCTTACAACAGTAGAATAACAAAATGTGACTTAAAAGTCTTTCAAAAGCAAGACATTTTAGCATAAACTTGGCAATTTTGAATAAAATTGCTGTTGAAACGAAAACAGTCAAACTTTATGGCAAGTATTTTAGTAACAGGCGCGAGTGGATTCATTGGAGGTTTCATTGTAGAAGAGGCGTTAAAACGCAAATTCTCGGTGTGGGCAGGTATCCGCTCCGGCAGCAGCAAGAAATATTTGAAGGACCGGAAAATCCGGTTTTTGGAGTTAGACTTTGCCCATCCCAACGAACTGCATGCCCAACTATCGGGTCACAAAGGCACTTACAGTAAGTTTGATTACATTATTCACTGTGCCGGAATTACCAAATGTACCAACCCCAATGAGTTTGACTTGGTAAACTACCTGCAAACCCGCTATTTTGTAGATACCTTGCGGGAGCTGAACATGATTCCCAAACAGTTTATTTATGTAAGTACGCTGAGTGTATTCGGACCTGTCCGGGAAAAGGATTACTCGCCCATCAAAGAGAACGATGTGCCCGAGCCCAATACCGCTTATGGGCTAAGCAAGCTAAAAGCCGAATTGTATTTGCAGAGCCTGCCGGGATTTCCTTACGTCATCTTCCGCCCTACGGGGGTATACGGACCGCGTGAACGCGATTACTTCATGATGGCACAATCCATTCAGAATCATCTCGACTTTTCCGTAGGCTTCCGCCGTCAGGATCTTACCTTTGTATATGTAAAGGATGTGGTGCAAGCCATATTTAAAGGAATTGACAAACAGGTGGTGCGCCGTGCCTATTTCCTGAGTGACGGACAAGTATATAGAAGCCGCTCTTTCTCCGACCTGATACGGAAAGATTTAGGCAATCCTTTTGTTATTCGTATCAAATGTCCGCTAATTGTTCTGAAAGTTGTATCTTTGCTGGCTGAATTCATATCGACCCTTACCAAGCGGCCCAGCACATTGAATTCGGACAAATATAAAATAATGAAACAAAGGAACTGGCAGTGCGACATTACTCCCGCCGTGAAAGAAATAGGGTACTCACCCGAATATAATCTGGAAAGAGGAGTGAGCGAAAGCATTGCGTGGTACATTGAAGAAGGATGGCTTTAGATTTATTTAAGCGTGTAGACTCGCGCAAGGGTTTGTTTGCCGTAGAAAAAGCGACATTGATTTATACGTTGCTGACTTCTGTTTTAATTCTGTTCTTATTTCAGGAGATGGATCATCCTTGGCACATGCTTTTAGACCGTGCTATGATTGTGGGTCTTACTTTCCTGTTGATGTACCTCTACCGCCTGGCTCCTTGTAAGTTTTCGGCTTTTGTACGTATTGCCGTGCAGATGAGTCTGCTCTCGTATTGGTATCCCGATACGTACGAGTTTAACCGTTTCTTCCCCAATTTAGACCATATCTTTGCTTCGGCCGAACAGTGGATGTTTGGCGGGCAACCTGCCATCTGGTTCTGTGAGGCGCTTCCGTACCAGTGGGCAAGTGAGGCATTTAACCTGGGATACTTCTCGTATTATCCGATGATTCTGGTGGTAACCATGTTCTATTTTATTTTCCGTTTCGAGTTGTTCGAGAAACTGTCGTTTGTACTGGTTACTTCGTTCTTTGTGTACTACCTCATTTATATATTTGTACCCGTAGCCGGGCCGCAATACTACTTTCCTGCTATTGGCCTGGATAACGTAGCCAAAGGAATCTTTCCGGCTATAGGGGATTATTTCAATCATCATCTCGACCTGCTTCCGGGACCCGGTTTCGACGATGGGTTCTTCTATAATCTGGTAGAAGGTTCGCAGCAGGTAGGCGAACGCCCTACGGCGGCTTTCCCCAGTTCGCATGTGGGTGTATCTACGCTCCTGATGATTATGGCGTGGCGGGGTAGTCGTAAACTCTTTGTGTTCCTGCTACCGTTCTATGTACTGCTGTGCTGTGCTACCGTGTACATCCAGGCGCACTATCTGATTGATGCCATTGCAGGATTTGTATCGGCCTTTATTCTGTATGTAGTGGTTACCAAGGTGTTCAAACTCTGGTTTGCCGAGCCCATGTTTAAGTAAACAACCGCCTATACTTCGGGCAGTACAATTCCATCGAATATACGGAACAACTCTTCCACCGACTCGGTGCGAAGCATTGCGATGCGCGTTTCGCGGAAGTTGGGTATTCCTTTAAATAACGGCGTAGCTGCCAGATGGCGGCGGATATGGATGATGCCACGGCGTTCGTCCAAGCGGGTTACGCTGTCGCGTACCTGGTCGCGCAGTACATTGAGGTACCAGTTGAACGATTCTGCCGGGAGTTCCTGTCCTGTTTCCAGATAATGTTTCACTTCACGGAATATCCATGGCCGGCCAATGCTGCCACGTCCAATCATAATGGCATCTACCCCATAGCGGTTGAAACATTCGGCAGCACCCTGCGCGCTGGTAACATCGCCGTTACCTATGATGGGAATGTGCATACGCGGGTTGTTCTTTACCTCACCAATCAATGTCCAATCGGCTTCGCCTGTATACATCTGTGCACGGGTACGTCCGTGTATCGCCAATGCGGCAATGCCGCAATCCTGCAACTGCTCGGCAAGGTCTACAATCACTTTGCTGTTGGCATCCCATCCCAAACGGGTTTTCACTGTTACGGGAATCTTCACCGCATCTACCACCGCGCGGGTAATCTCCAGCATCTTGGGGATATTTTGTAACATCCCTGCTCCGGCACCCTTACCGGCTACCTTCTTCACGGGACATCCGAAGTTAATATCGAGTATATCCGGTTGGGCTTCTTCCACAATGCGGGCGGCGCCTACCATCGCTTCCGTTTCGCGCCCGTAAATCTGGATGGCAACAGGTCGTTCCTCATCGCAAATGGAGAGTTTTTGGGTAGTTTTGTTTACCAAACGGATAAGGGCATCGCTGGATACAAACTCGGTGTACACCATATCGGCGCCAAACCGTTTGCACATCAAGCGGAAAGCCGGGTCGGTAACATCCTCCATCGGAGCTAGGAATACGGGGCGATTGCCTAAGTCTATTGAGCCTATTTTCATACTGAATATTGGGTGGGTTGCTTTTTCAGCGCTCAAAAGTAGAGAAAAAGATTAGGATGGTCAATGGGATGGTTGCATAAATTTCTTTTGATAGGGCATTTTGAGTAATAAATTATAGACGAGATAAAATGAGGGAAATTGAAAACAGAAACGTTTTCGGAATTAGAGAATAGAAGACCGTGATTGAATTTTGATAGTGGGAAAACTTATTTAGCTTAGCTTGATTTAGCGGTCTTGTTAGTTTTGAAGTGTAAAGAAAAATACCTGTTAAAGGAGTATAACCGGGAAAAACACCTTTGAGGCGTGTTGCTAAATGCTTTAACGATTATTTAAGGCACGCTACGCCTTTACCTATCACATTATTAGGTAATTGAATCTCTTCTTTAAAACAAGAAAATGTTGAAATTATATAACTATAATAGTTGTTTTCAGGTGCAAATGTATTGTTTTCAAATTTAATATCAAATTGTTTTCATCGAAAAATAATTATTTATTGAAGTGCTGTCCGCTATGTTTACAGAATGCGTAGCACAGGTTCTGAAATAAATAGGTGTATTGTTTAGTAGCATATGAGCAGAGATTTTGCCTGTTTTTACAGACTAATTCAGAAAAATCAGTTAGATTTTTAAAGACTTCTATTCTGGTAGTTATAGATTTGTTGTAGTATCAAATCCTCATTATGAGTGTATAATCAGGCAATTTTGCCAATAATACTATTGATAGAGTTCTAAAGTTGTTGTAGAGAAGTTTTATAATATGCTATCTTTCCCAATTAGGTTTTTTTATATGCCGTTTTTATCTCTTATAATACAGCGATTTAGTTTTTCATTTCTGAGATGTATTACATATGCCTCAAAGGCGTGTGCTTATTCCTGATTTAAAGTGTATATAGATGAAAAACAGATTGTTTACCCTAATAGGAGAGAAAAAGATTGTTGTAGGTGTAGTCGGTTTAGGCTATGTAGGTCTACCACTTGCGGTAGAAAAAGCAAAAGCAGGTTTTAAAACTATAGGTTTTGATGTGCAAGAAGAAAAAGTCAAGATGGTCAATGAAGGGCGTAATTATGTAGGCGACGTAGTTGATTCCGAATTAACGCAACTGGTTCAGAAAGGAACTCTGTCTGCCACATCAGACTTTTCGTTTATCAAAGATGTAGATTTTGTGGCTATTTGTGTTCCCACCCCTTTGGATGCCCATCAACAGCCTGATATAAGTTATGTAGAATCATCTGTAAAAGAGATTGCTAAATATCTGACGAAGCACACCATGGTTGTTTTGGAATCAACTACTTACCCTGGTACAACAGAGGAGCTTGTAAAGCCACTCTTGGAAAAAGGCTCCGGATTGAAATGTGGAGAGGACTTTTACTTAGGATTTTCGCCTGAAAGAGTCGATCCGGGAAACATCATCTATAAAACCAAAAATACTCCCAAAGTCGTAGGGGCTATCGGAGCAGATGCGCAAGAAGTAATAGCTGCGATGTATAGCGCTGTACTGGATGATAAGGTACATACTGTTTCTTCGCCGGCTGTAGCCGAAATGACCAAAATATTGGAAAACACCTATAGGAATATCAATATTGGGCTCATCAATGAGTTAGCCATCCTGAGTAACCGAATGGGGATCGATCTTTGGGAAGTTATTGAAGCAGCTAAAACTAAGCCATTTGGTTTTACTCCATTTTACCCCGGACCTGGATTGGGTGGACATTGTATTCCACTGGATCCTTATTATCTGAGTTGGAAAGCGCGTGAGTATGGCTTTCATACATCTATGATAGAGGCATCTATGATGGTGAACGACCGGATGCCTGAATATACAGTAGAGCGTTGTGCTGCCATACTTAACCGATATCAGAAATCTCTTAATGGGGCTAAAGTATTGATACTAGGAATTGCTTACAAACAAGATATCGACGATTACCGAGAAAGTCCTGCATTAAGAGTAATTGAAGAATTGGAAAAGAAAGGAGCTCTCGTGACTTTCTTTGATTCATATATATCTGAATATAGGTATAAAAGCAAAGTTTGCAAAGGTGAATCTTGCCTGACCTCT
>JAVBVL010000022.1:0-15498 GCA_031554285.1 Bacteroides sp. | reverse complement strand
TTGTGCAATTTGTTGGGATTTTGCAACTCCTGCACATCCTTATCGGTATACTTGAGCGATGTAATTACCAGGCGGCTGTGTTCCAGGCAGGTGGTTACCATGCTTAGTGCCGCCTCGAAGTGGGCATCACTGCACTGCAGCTCGCACACATCCATGCCCAGTGCCGCCTTCTCCAAGGAGGTAAATACCATGCAGATACGAAACACCATGAGGGCATAGCGTTTTACACAGGTCTGAAAGTCGGCACGCTCGTTAAAGCGTTCGTTATCGAGCAGTGCGGCGAAGGTGGTATTGAACTTCCTCCACTGGTTGCGGCTCAAGGTTACCCGCAGGGACGATGCGTGCAGGAAGCGCAGCATTTGGTGCAGACGCATGGAGAGGGTGTCGAAATGGCGTTCGAGCAGGCTCTCATCGTTGCCTTGCAGAGAGGGGTCGTGCCACCGGGTGTCCATCAGGAAGGTATATATCAGGAACCTGCTGTACCCGCCATTCTCCGTGGTGCCAAAGAGGCGTGCCACCTGGGCGGGCGTTCCGCTGAGCATGAGCGAAAATTTGGGCTGATGAATGTAACGGGCGCGTCCGGCAGCTTTGTACGAAGAGGTTATCTTTTCGTGGTGGTACATTTTACGTATGGCATCCAGGAAGTTGCCGTAATCTTTCCCCGTAGCTGCCGAAAGGGTATCGGCCTCACTGTCAAACATCAGTCCGCCCCGCACGCCGTTGTGTTGTATGTGTTCCGTAAGCCGGGCATAACTAATGCTGGTAGGTACTTGCGGATGGTAGTACACGGGAGATTCGGGCTTTTGCGGAATTTCCTCGGGCGATACATCCTTGCTCTTGCTGCGGCGCATTTGCCGCATGGCGTACTCGTAGGCCTCTACTGCCCGGTTGTGTTTGTTTTCGAGCTCGTCGTTGGTGCGGGCAGCCTCTTCGAGGAAATGCTTGCACAGGTCGAGCGCATAGTTGGTAACGCTCTTCTTACTGCCTGCGGGTGCTACCACGAACGTGTACAGGTTGGCAAAGCAGCGCCGGCTGTCATAATACCCCCAGGTGGTATAAAACAGGGAGCTTAGCATGGTAACAGACGACAACAAAAGCATATCGCGCTCACGCCCTTCGGGGTGGTGTTTTACCACCGTACTCAGAAATTCGGGAATACCCCGGTACACCTCCTCCGGGAAGAGGGGTGTATGTGCGCGCAGCTCCTCTCCATCGGGCATTTCAGCCCCTTCATCCTCGGCCGGTGCCGTTGTACTTATAGCCAATGGCTCTTTGGCCATAACGTGGCTATAAGCAGCGGCTTCTTCGCCCGGCGGCACCCCCTGCGCAGAGGCTTCACGGGAGTAAGCAGAATTTACAACCTGCGCTATCTCGTACGCGTCGAACCCGGGTTGCAGCATGTACTGCGTGGCGGCTTGTAGCAACTGCCCCTTATCGATGCCGCGCTTACATGCCCGGCATGCCAACTTAAACAGGCTGGTGTTGCGGGTGGTTTCGTAAGCGGGGTACAGCGTGAGGTACGATTGCACGAAATGGTGGGCGGAGGTGTACAGCGCAGCGTACTGCGGGGCGTTGTAAGGCAACGGCCCGATGCAGCTTTCTGACGGATGGACACTTAGAACAGACGGTTCGATGCGTTTTTCTGACGGTTGGATACACACCGTGAACGGTTCGGTTACTTCCCGGAAGGTGGCATCGGCATCATACGAGGCAAACTGCCCGTGGGTAATGTCGCGGCAAGCCCTGTCGCACCCGAAGCCCGTGAGCTTATCGAAATAATCGGCCACCTGCACGTACGCCTGCGGGTGTTGTTCGCGGGTGCCGTTGGTTATTACCACCACCTTTAGCCCCGTGCCCGAGGCTGAAATATACGCCATCTCCACGCACGGTTCTTGCATGACCCGGTCACGCAGGCGGGACAATTGGTCTACGGGCAGGTTGTCATAATCGAGCACACAGCAGGGGCGGTACGTGTGTAGTTGTTCCGCCTTGTGTCCGCCCCGGCATACACCGGTGTAGCAAATGTACACCAGCTTTGCCTTGTGGCGTGAGGCAAGGGCTTTATCGCCCTGCGCCACGGCGGCACGCACGGCTTCTACCTGCGTACGGTACTTGCCATTAATAATGGCTTGGGCTACTTGTTGGGGAGTTACCGCCACCGGCTGTTTGCTGGCAACGGATTTAAAAACTGAGATTTGTTTTTCCATGATTTTTTGTTTTTCTATTTAAGGATTTTACAAATAAAGGTTTTGCACATTAAGTTTCGGGGTAACTTCCGGGCAGAATCAAGTCAACTTCCGGGCAGAATCAAGCCAACCCCCGGGCAGAGTTGAGCTCGTTCCCGGGTAGAGCTGAGTCAATTCTCAGGCAGTATCAAGGCAACTCTCGGGCAGTGTTAGCATAATTATTACCGGGAGTCGAAAAAAATGAAAAAAAGTTCAAAATAAAACATTCGTACTTGATGCGGTTTACAACGTACAAATGTTTTGGTACAATACAATAAGAAAGCCTACGGAAGTGTAGGATGTTTGCCGTCTCACTTCGAATGAGTTTTGCATTATGAAGGTTACGTTTTCTCTGAAAATCATGTATAGAATAGTTTTCTGTAAGCATAGTAAACATTTTAGTGTTTTCATTAACGCCACAAATAAACGAAAAAAGTTTTAATTATTGTAGGGCGTTAGTGCCCTACAATAATTAAAACTTTCCACCTACTTTTGCGGCTCAATTTAAATCAATCAATATGACAAATAACGCTACTAACAGCTCCGAACTAAAAAAACAAGTCGAGTTCTTCATTACTAACCAACTGAAAACTTTCAACTCAAATCTTCATAAATATTGCCCGGCGCCCAATACGGTGATAGCCACCGATTGCGGAGTAGACGAAAAGACGGTACGCCGTTTTCTTATGAACCCTTTGGAGTTACGTTTTCGAACCCATTGCGCAATAACCTGCTCCTTCATGAAGCACAATAACCTTCAGGTAAACGTAGACGACATCCTCCCGTTAATTGAACTGCTTTTAACCGGGCAAGATGTACCCGGCAACAAGTATATTATATGCTATATTGTTTCCGAGGAAGAACTCTCCCTGCACAAGGGGTACTATATATTGCTAAAACATATCCATACGGCACGCACAAAAACGTGCTATTAACGATGTTCTTTTTTGTTTAATTGGATAATTAGGGTGGCAAGGCCGGCACGTGATGTGTAGGTCTTGCTTTTTTTAGGCTTCTTCCATACCATTATACGGGCAAAAATGCGTACTTTTGCAACCGTATGAATAAGAAGAACATAAAGCAGTTACTCCTGCTCCTGACACTAACCCTGTGCTCAATGGCAGCCAAAAGCGAAGAGATTCCGGCAGACTCGGTACGCCTGAGCCTGCTTACCTGCGCACCGGGGCAGGAAGCCTATTCGCTGTACGGACACACCGCCATCCGCTACGAAAACTACACCCAAGGTACCGACCTGGTATACAACTACGGGATATTCAGCTTCAACACGCCCAACTTCATGATGCGCTTTGCCCTGGGGCAGACCGACTACCTGCTGGGCGTATGCGGCTATCAACGCTTTGCGGCCGAATACGCCTACTTCGGGCGCAGCGTATGGCAACAAACACTCAACCTCACACCCACCGAAAAGCAAACGCTTATCCACCTGCTGGAGCAAAATTATTTACCGGAAAACCGGGAGTACCGGTACAACTTCTTTTACGATAACTGCTCTACCCGCCCACGGGATAAGGTGGAAGAGAGCGTACAAGGAAAGGTTATCTACCGGGAACCACAGGCACCCGGACACCGGGGATCCAAAACCTTCCGCACCATTGTACACGAGCATACCGCAGGGCATGCGTGGATGCAGTTCGGTATCGACCTGTGCATAGGCAGTGAGACCGACCGCCCCATTACCGACCGCCAGATGATGTTTGCACCGCTCTACCTGATGGACTTCTACGCCACCGCACAAGTATCTGACAACCAAGGCACACGTCCGCTGGTATCGGAAACCACACAGGTGGTGAGCGCCACCCCGGAAGCAGACGATGCATGGCTGCCCAGCCCCCTGCAATGCTCCCTGCTCCTGTTTATACTCATTGCCGGTGCTACCATTTACGGACTGCGCAAGCAGAAGGGATTGTGGGGCATCGACGCCCTACTGTTTGGAGCGGCAGGACTGGTGGGGTGCGTGCTTGCCTTCCTGGCACTGTTCTCCCAGCACCCGGCTGTAAGTAGTAATTACCTGCTGTTTGTATTCCACCCGCTGCATCTTTTAGCGCTGCCCTTTATTATAAAAGCGGTACGCAAAAGAAGAAAAAGCTGGTATCATTTAATAAATCCTATGGTTTTAACACTTTTTATAGCCCTTTTATTGTTAATACCTCAAAGAATTGACTTTGCTGTCGTACCTTTGGCACTTTGTTTGCTGATACGTTCGGCAAGCAACGTTGTGCTTACCTATAAAAAATAAGAATGAAAGGTTTACTTACTTCCCTTATTACCGTACTCGCTTTTGCCGGACTGAATGCCCAGTTGCCCCCTTCGTCGCCCAAGGTGGTGATTGGCCTGACCATCGACCAATTGCGTACGGATTACCTGGAAGCCTTTGCCTCACTCTATGGCGAGCGGGGTTTTAAAAGGATTTGGAAGGAAGGAAGAGTATTTGCACAAGCCTCTTATTCGTTTGGTAAAGTAGACCGTGCCTCGGCCATTGCCGCCATCTACTCCGGCACCACCCCTTCTGTGAACGGAATTATTGCCAACCAATGGTTGGACCTCCATACGCTACGACCCACCGGTTGTGTGGACGACCCCGCCTTTATGGGCAACTACACCAACGAAAGCAGCTCGCCTGCCCGGTTGTTAGTGTCGACCCTTGCCGATGAACTGAAGATAGCTACCCGCAAC
The DNA here is from genome assembly GCA_031554285.1 of Bacteroides sp. Classification (GTDB taxonomy): domain Bacteria; phylum Bacteroidota; class Bacteroidia; order Bacteroidales; family Bacteroidaceae; genus Bacteroides. Next base: position 10,579 of record JAVBVL010000022.1, on the reverse strand, counting down.
AAGGCCCTGGTGTACGCCATTGCCCCTTTCCGGGATGCAGCCATCCTGGCAGCCGGACATGCCGGCGACGGCGCCTACTGGCTGAATACCCAAACCGGAAAATGGTGCGGCACTACCTATTATAAAGACTTCCCGTGGTGGATAGGACAGTACAACGACCGCAACCGCGTACGCCGCCCTATTACCGGTACGCTCATGAATGATGAGGTAAATGCCCTGGCCACGGAGATGTTCGAGAAAAGCGACATGGGCAAAGATGACATCACCGACCTGTTAGCACTCACGTACTACGCCGGAGATTATGCCGACGCATACTCACAGGAAGGCGCGCAAAGCATTCAGGAAGCATACGTACGCATGGACCGCAACCTTGCCGAGTTGTTAGACCTGATTGACCGCAAGGTAGGACTCAACAATGCGCTTATCTTTATCACCTCTACCGGATATGCTCCGGGCGAAGCTGCCGATTTTGACTTGTACCGCATTCCCGGCGGACAGTTCTACCTGAACCGTTGCGCCGCTTTGCTCAACATGTACCTGTCGGCTACGTACGGGGCAGGGCAATACGTAGAGGCATTCTACGAACAACAAATCTACCTGAACCACAAACTCATTGAGAACAAGCAACTCAGCCTGGTAGATGTACAGGAAAAAGCTGCCGACTTCCTGATTCAGTTCAGCGGAGTAAACGAAGTATATTCTGCCCACCGCATCCTATTGGGAGCGTGGACACCCGATATCAGCCTCATCCGTAACGGGTATCACCGCAAACGTTCGGGCGACTTGCAGATAGAGGTGCTTCCGGGCTGGAGTGTGATTAACGAGAACGTGCCCGACGAAAAGTTTGTACGTCATGCATACATGTCTACCCCCATCATCTTTATGGGGTACCAACTAAAGCCCGCCATTATACAAACGCCTGTAACCATTGAACATATCGCCCCTACGCTGGCTAACTTCCTGCGTATACGGGGACCTAATGCCTGCAAATTACCCCCCTTGACAAACGTCAGATAATGACACCAATTTTCTTTTTAAAATAATAACATAATATACTATACAAATGGGATTCAATGAATTTTTAAGCTCGATTTTCGGAAACAAAGCCGGTCGGGACATGAAAGAAATTCAACCCTGGGTAGAGAAAATCAAAGCTGCTTACCCGGAGATTGAAAAACTTGACAACGATGGCTTACGTGCCAAAACAGAAGAAATCAAAGCCTACATCCGTAACTCTGCCAACACCGAACGTGCCAAGGTAGACGAGTTGAAAGCCGGCATCGAAGCGATGGAACTGGAAGATCGCGAAGCGGTATTTACACAAATCGACAAACTTGAAAAAGATATTCTGGCTATCTACGAGAAAGCATTGGAAGAGGTATTGCCTACCGCCTTCTCTATCGTGAAAGATACTGCCAGACGCTTCACCGAGAACGAAGAGATTGCAGTGATGGCTACGGAGTTCGACCGTCACCTGGCCACCACCAAAGACTTTGTACGCATTGAAGGCGACAAAGCCATCTACACCAACCACTGGGTAGCCGGTGGTAACGAAACCATCTGGAACATGATACATTACGATGTACAGTTGTTTGGTGGAGTGGTACTGCACAAAGGTAAGATTGCCGAAATGGCAACGGGTGAAGGTAAAACCCTCGTGGCTACCCTCCCGGTATTCCTCAATGCACTTACCGGTAACGGTGTGCACGTGGTAACCGTGAACGATTACCTTGCCAAACGTGACTCTGAGTGGATGGGACCGTTGTACATGTTCCACGGATTGAGCGTGGATTGCATCGACCGCCATCAACCTAACTCGGATGCACGCCGCCAGGCATACTTGGCAGATATTACCTTTGGTACCAACAACGAATTTGGTTTCGACTACCTGCGCGATAACATGGCCATCAGCCCGAAAGATCTTGTTCAGCGTCCGCACAACTACGCCATTGTGGATGAGGTTGACTCGGTATTGATTGACGATGCCCGTACGCCGTTGATTATCTCCGGTCCGGTTCCTAAAGGTGACGACCAACTGTTCGAAGGACTCCGCCCGCTGGTTGAACGCCTGGTTGAAGCACAAAAGGGCCTGGCCACCAAGTTCCTGACCGATGCCAAACGCCTGATTGCATCGGACAACAAGCAAGAGGTAGAGGAAGGTTTCCTCGCCCTGTTCCGCAGCCACAAGGCATTGCCCAAGAACAAAGCATTGATTAAATTCCTCAGTGAGCAAGGCGTAAAAGCCGGTATGCTGAAGACCGAGGAAATATACATGGAGCAAAACAACAAGCGCATGCCCGAGGCTACCGACCCGTTGTACTTCGTAATCGACGAAAAGATGAACAGCGTAGACCTTACCGATAAGGGTATCGACCTGATTACCGGTAACGCCGAAGACCCTACCCTCTTTGTACTGCCCGATATTGCCAGTCAGCTCTCTGAACTGGAAACAGCCGGACTCACCGAAGAAGAAAAGCTGGAAAAGAAAGACGAGATGATGACCAACTACGCCGTTAAATCGGAACGTGTACACACCATCAACCAACTGTTGAAGGCTTACACCATGTTCGAGAAAGACGATGAGTACGTGGTTATCGACGGACAAGTGAAGATTGTAGACGAGCAAACCGGCCGTATCATGGAAGGCCGCCGCTACTCCGACGGTTTGCACCAGGCTATTGAAGCCAAGGAAGGGGTGAAGATTGAAGCGGCTACACAGACTTTCGCTACCATTACCTTGCAAAACTACTTCCGTATGTACCACAAGCTCTCGGGTATGACCGGTACTGCCGAAACGGAAGCAGGCGAGCTTTGGGATATCTACAAGCTGGACGTAGTGGTAATTCCTACCAACCGCCCCATTGCCCGTAACGACATGAACGACCGTGTGTACAAAACCAAACGCGAGAAGTACAAAGCGGTTATCGAAGAGATTGAACAACTGGTGAATGCAGGCCGTCCGGTACTGGTGGGTACCACCTCGGTTGAAATCTCCGAAATGTTGAGCAAGATGCTTGCCATGCGCAAGATTGAACATAACGTATTGAACGCCAAACTGCACCAGAAGGAAGCCGACATTGTTGCCAAAGCAGGTTTCGGCGGAACGGTAACCATTGCCACCAACATGGCAGGTCGTGGTACCGACATCAAGCTGAGTCCGGAAGTAAAAGCTGCCGGTGGTTTGGCTATCATTGGTACCGAGCGTCATGACTCACGCCGTGTAGACCGCCAGTTGCGTGGTCGTGCCGGTCGTCAGGGCGACCCGGGTTCGTCGGTATTCTTCATTTCGTTGGAAGACGACTTGATGCGCCTCTTCTCATCCGACCGTATTGCCAGTGTGATGGACCGCCTGGGCTTCAAGGAAGGCGAAATGATTGAACACAAGATGATTTCGAATTCCATTGAACGTGCGCAGAAGAAGGTAGAAGAGAACAACTTCGGTATCCGTAAGCGCCTGCTGGAGTACGACGACGTAATGAACAAGCAACGTACCGTGGTATACACCAAACGCCGCCATGCCTTGATTGGCGAACGTATCGGTATGGATATTGTGAATATGGTATGGGACCGTTGTGCCAACGCCATCGAAACCAACGACTTCGAAGGTTGCCAAATGGACATGATTCACACCTTGGCGATGGAAGCTCCGTTCAGCGAAGACGAGTTCCGCAACGTGAAGAAGGAAGAGCTTGCCGAACGTTCGTTTGAACTGGCAATGGCCAACTTCAAGCGCAAGACAGAACGCATGGCGCAGATGGCCAATCCGGTTATCAAACAGGTGTATGAGAACCAGGGACATCTGTACGAAAACATCCTGATTCCTATCAGCGACGGCAAGCGTATGTACAACATCTCATGCAACCTCAAAGCGGCATACGACAGTGAATCGAAGGAGATTGTGAAGGCATTCGAGAAATCGATCCTGCTGCATACCATCGACGAAGCCTGGAAGGAAAACCTCCGCGAACTGGACGAACTGAAACACTCGGTACAGAATGCCAGCTACGAACAGAAAGACCCGCTGTTGATTTACAAACTCGAGTCGGTAAACCTGTTCGATAAGATGGTGAACAAGATTAATAACCAGACCATCTCTGTGCTGATGCGCGGACAGATTCCGGTACAAGAGCCCGAACAGGTGCGCCGTGCCGAACCCGAACAGCGTCAGGACATGAGTAAGTACCGCGAACAGAAACACGACCTTTCGGACCCCAACCAGCAAGCAGCTGCCCAGCAAGATACCCGCGAAGCAGCACGTCGTGAACCGGTACGTGCCGAAAAGACAGTAGGACGTAACGACCCTTGTCCTTGCGGCAGCGGTAAGAAGTTCAAGAACTGCCACGGACAAAACATGTAGGCTGTAAAGGCAACTCTCCCTGTTTTCAGTAAGAGGTTGTCTCGAGAGTAAATGTCTCAATAGTCCTATCGCTCTTTGAGTAAATTACAACTTGTAAACAAAGGGCTGAAAGCCCGTCATACTTCAGCCCGGGGTGTCAACCCCGGGTAATGACGATGCGGAAAAATCAAGTGCTGGAAGCACGTTACAACATACTGTGACGTGCTTTCAGCACTTTAATTATCTATACCTCACACACCCGGGGTTCACACCCCGGGCTGAAGTATGACGGGCTTTCAGCCCTTTGTTTACAAGTTGTAATTTACTCAAAGAGCGATAGGACTATCGAGTCCCCTCTTCTTTTTTAATGCAGCAGTCTATTATTCAACGAAAAAGAGTATATTTGCTCCATCGAAACTATCTACTCAAACATTATTATGAGCAAATATATCTACAGTCTGCTTATTCTTGCTTGTGCCGTTAGCTCCTGTCAAACGATTGAGGAGCTCTCCATTGATTACATGGTGCCTTCCGAAATTAGTTTCCCCTCCCAGTTGCGAAAGGTTGGCGTAGTGAACAATGTATCTGCCACATCTACTGCGCTCTCGGGCGACGAACTGAAAGGAACCAACGGGAGTTACTGGCTCTTTGCTCCGGTAGCCAAGCCTGCCATTACCACAGAATCGCTTGCACGGAGCCTGGCCGAACAGAACTATTTTGACGAAGTAATTATATGCGACTCGGCTTTGCGGGCGCACGACCATCATCCGCGGGAGAATACCCTGAGCAGGAATGAAGTAAATGAGTTGACACAATCGCTGGACGTAGACTTCCTGATTTCCCTGGAAGAAGTACAGTTATTGGGCACCCGAAGCATCAAGCCCAACCCGTTCGTAGGAGGTTTTGAGGCGTCTATAGACATGAAGGTGTACCCTGTTGTGAAGGTATATATACCCAACCGCAACACTCCGATGGCCACGATAACGGCTACCGACAGCATCTTCTGGACATCGGTAGGTAACACGGAAGGGGTAGCACGCATACGGCTTATCAAGGACTCGGTGATGGTTAACGAAGCGTCTGAGTTTGCCGGTACCGTTCCTGTAAACTATATACTGCCCTATTGGAAAGAAGACGGCCGTTATTACTACGCAGGAGGCTCGGTAAATATGCGCGATGCAGCCGTGTACGTACGCGAAGGTTCGTGGGACAAGGCTTTTGCGTTGTGGGATAAGGACATACAATCTGTTAAGAGCAAGAAGAAAGAGATGTACCTGTCGCACAACATTGCGTTATATTACGAAATGACCGACCGCTTTGAAGAGGCGGAACAATGGGCTTTGAAAGCTAAAAACTTAGTGGCCGAAATAGAGAAAATAACGACTACGGAATTTGATGAAACCGACCTCACCATGGTTCAACGCATAGCTCCTCAATACCTTAGCCAATATGTGCGGGCTACATTGTATTTACAGCAAATTCAAGCCCGAAAGGACCAAATACTGAAGTTAAACGCACAAATGGGCCGTTTTAGTGACGATTTTTAAAGAAAATATATCACAGTAATTATTTTTTTCATACCTTTGAACTATACAAAAGGAAAGTAACCCATGAAACTTAGTCAACAGTCACTCTCACTTATCGAATCGACTATCCGCAAGGCAGTCGGCAAGTTTGAACGTAGTCACGAGCAGACTACCATTACGGACATCTTTTTGCAACCCAATTCTACTTCGGGAGAGTTCTGTTTGTTCGATGATGAAGATACGGATTTAGGTAATGTACTGATTAGTGAGTGGGTATCTTATGAGGGGGATGATTTTCTGGATAAAGCAGGTAATGTACTGCGCCCTATCTTGAACGGACTGCGCCATGAAGGGCTTTTCGATAAGCTCAACATCCTGCAACCCTACTCTTTTGTATTGATTGACGAAGATAAAGAAACCATTACCGACCTGCTGCTCATGGACGATGATACCTTACTGGTAGACGGCGGCCTGCTTGCCGGATTGGATGAAGAACTGGACAGCTTCCTGAAAGACTTGCTTGAAAAATAGTGATTAATGGTTAGTGATTAGTGATTAATCCTCATATAAAAATAAAGAACCGGGACTCTTGCTAAAGGAGCCCCGGTTTTCTTTTGTATCTATTTTACATGTTAGGGAATCAGCAACTAATCACTAATCCCCTATCACTCATCACTTTTTCAACGCTGCAATACTTTCCTGAAGCGACTTGATAATGCTTTCGGCATCGGCTTGCTTCTTGCGTTCCATATCCAGAACAGCGGCGGGAGCGTTGCTCACAAACTTCTCGTTGCTCAGCTTCTTGAGTACACCTTGCAAGAAACCTTCTTTGTGCGCCAACTCGGCTTCCATGCGGGCAATCTCTGCTTCGGCATCAATCATGCTCCCCAACGGAACGGCAAACTCGGTAGTACCTACCATGAAGGCGGCGGCACCATCGGCCTTTACTTCAACGGTTTCAATGGACGAGAGGTTACACATCTTGCTGATTACGGCTTCGTAACCGGCTACGGGGCTATCACCCAATACCTGCAAGGTAAGCGGTTCCTTCTGTGCAATATTCTTTTGCAGACGAATGCTGCGGATGTTACTGATTACCTCTTTCACCACTTCAAAGTGCTGTACAAGCTCCACGTCGATATGGGTATCCAGTGATAGTTGGCTTACCATAAGGCTCTCGCCCTCTTCGGTGTTACGCTCGTACATGTTCTGCCACAGCTCTTCGGTAATGAAGGGCATAAACGGATGCAACAGGTGCAACAGGTTATCCAGGAAGCACTTGGTAGCTCCGTGGGTACAAGCATCGATGGGCTGACCGTAAGCGGGCTTAATCATCTCCAGGTACCAGGATGAGAACTCGTCCCAAAACAGTTTGTACACTGCCATCAGGGCTTCGCTCAGGCGGTATTTGCTGAACAGGTCTGCCATTTCGGCAGCTACCTCGTTCTGTTTGGCTTCAAACCAACGCACGGCAAGTTTGGAAGCTTCGGGCGTTGCTGCCGTGCTGCTTACCTCCCAACCTTGAATCAGGCGGTAGGCGTTCCATATCTTGTTATTGAAGTTACGTCCTTGTTCGCACAACGCCTCGTCGAAGAGGATATCGTTACCTGCCGGAGCAGCAAGCATCATACCCATACGTACGCCATCGGCGCCGAAGCGGTCGATGAGGTCGAGCGGGTCGGGCGAGTTACCAAGCGATTTGGACATCTTGCGTCCTTGTTTGTCGCGCACGATTCCGGTAAAGTACACGTTCTTGAACGGCATCTTGCCTTCGTACTCGTAGCCTGCCATAATCATACGGGCTACCCAGAAGAAGATGATGTCCGGGCCGGTTACCAGGTCGGTAGTGGGGTAGTAATAGTTAATCTCTTCGTTGCCGGGGTTGTTGATGCCGTCGAACAACGAGATGGGCCACAACCAGGAAGAGAACCAGGTATCGAGGCAGTCTTCATCCTGACGGAGATCGGCTGCTGTGAGGTTGGCGTTGCCTGTCTTGGCGATGGCGAGTTTCAAGGCTTCTTCTTCAGTAGTAGCTACCACGTAACCGCCTTCGGGCAGGTAGTATGCCGGGATGCGGTGTCCCCACCACAGTTGGCGACTGATACACCAGTCCTTGATGTTCTCCATCCAGTGACGGTAGGTATTCTTATATTTCGCGGGATAGAAACGGATGTCGTCTGCCATCACCGGTTCCAGGGCAATCTTAGCCAGGTGTTCCATCTTGAGGAACCACTGCATGGAGAGTTTCGGCTCGATAACCACGTTGGTACGCTCGGAGTATCCTACCTTATTGGTATAGGCTTCGGTCTTTTCGAGCAGGCCGGCAGCTTCGAGGTCTTTCTCAATCTGCTTGCGTACGTCGAAGCGGTCCATACCGATATACAACTCGGCAGCTTCGCTCAGGGTACCGTTATCGTTAAAAATATCGATGGCGGGCAGATTGTACTTTTCCCCCAACATATAGTCGTTTACATCGTGGGCAGGCGTGATTTTGAGCGCACCGGTACCAAATTCAATATCTACATATTCGTCAGGAATTACGGGAACACCACGGCCAATCAACGGAACAATTACATATCGTCCGCGGAGGTGCGTATAGCGTGGGTCATTGGGATTAACGCATACGGCTGTATCGCCTAATATGGTTTCGGGACGGGTGGTAGCGATCACCACGTAGTCTTTAGTGGGATTGGTGAGGTTGGTTTCTTCGGCGATATAATATTTCAGGTAATACAACTTGCTTTGGACTTCCTTGTAAATCACTTCTTCATCCGACAGGGCGGTTTGTGCTTTCGGGTCCCAGTTGACCATCCGCACGCCGCGGTAAATCTTATTCTTATTGTATAAATCGACAAATACCTTAAAAACGCTCTTCGACAGGTTTTCGTCCATTGTAAAACAGGTACGGCCCCAATCGCATGAGGCCCCGAGTTTTTTCAATTGTTCGAGGATAATGCCTCCATGCTTATGCGTCCATTCCCAAGCATGTTCGAGGAACTGTTCGCGTGTAAGGTCGGTTTTGTTAATTCCTTCGGAAGCGAGCTTGGCAACCACTTTGGCTTCGGTAGCAATGGAAGCATGGTCGGTACCCGGAACCCAGCAGGCATTCTTTCCCATCATACGGGCGCGGCGAACCAGTACGTCCTGTATGGTGTTGTTGAGCATGTGGCCCATGTGCAGCACACCGGTAACATTCGGTGGCGGGATCACAATCGTATAAGGCTCGCGGTTGTCGGGTTTCGACTCGAACATTTTGTTTTGCATCCACCAGGCATACCATTTATCCTCGGTGGCTTTGGGATCGTACTTCGAAGGAAGTTCCATTTTCGATTTTTGGTTTTTGTTTGGGTCGCAAAGATAATTTTTTTGTTTGGAAAGGTGGCATTTTCACTCCAAAAACCGCTTGAATCCTTTCTCCGCTTCATCTATCAATTTTTGTATTTTCTTGTCGGTCGCTGTAAATAGATCCGTAACGATCGTCCTATCTCTCGAAATCGCTTTCTTCCATAACCCGATCACTTGCCCGCCTTTCATTACGGTAGGCCGGAAAACACCATTACTTGAAATGGCTTTATGGTGATTTTCTGCCGGTAGCACAGCTTTGCGGTCTCTGTAACTGACGATGTATTCGTCGAAGGCCGGCAGTAGGTGTATGGATTCATCATCAATGGAAAAACTGCCGGATGAGGCCGGCATCCAATAAACCTGTTCCCCGATTTTTTCGGAAACGAATTCCTGTTTAACCATTTCTAACCCTTGTCGGGTGTCCGCAACGGATAATCCCGACCACCACACAAAATCCTGTAATGTGGCCGGTCCGTGGCTGGTAAAGTACGTACGGGCAAGTTTTGCAAGCGACTCATCCCGAGTAAGCGGCTTCATTGGAGGAACGCGTTCCTCCAATGAAGCATAAGTCTGCTTCTTCCCATTCATGGCGCCACTACACACCAACCCGGTCGACTCGGCGTGCATCATTAAATGCGACATTTGTGACGATTCGGTTTTTATCCCGTTCGTTTTCAAAACGGCTGCCAACTCTTCCCGTGTAAGGTGAGTGTTGCCTTGTAACGCTTTTTCAATGATCCGAAAACCTTTGCTCCGGAATTCTTTAGTGACGCCTAATTCCGCATCATGTGATTTCATGGCTGATATAATACGCGGTGCGGTTAGTTGCAGCATCCAGCGGATATCCTCCGGTGCAACTAAATGCCAGGTAGGCCGCATCACATGGGTTCTAAGTATTTCACCTTTGTTGAATGCTTCCATTACCGTCTTATCTGTACAACCGGGAATACGTATTCCAACAGCCCACCTGGCCATATTGAAATCCTGCGCCTGCATAGCGCCCATCCACAAAACTATTTGATGAGGCGTAATAAACTCTGTATCCGCAAGTTGATGATTTACTAAACGCGTACCGGCAATAGTAATATCCATAGTTTCAAATTTAAAGATTGATTGCAAAGGTATTAATTTTTGCTTCGTGCCTTCGAGTCTTCGTGGCAAACAAACAGCACAAAAATCAAAAACTTTAACGGCAAAAAATCAAAAATTATTCGTAATATTGCCCTCCCGTTTTGGGAAATCATCTTATTGAAAACAAGTAATCTTATCATTCAAATATACTAAAAGAAATGAAGTTTGTCGTATCAAGCACCGAATTGCTGAGCCATTTGCAGGCCATCAGCAAGGTCATCAACAACAAGAACACCCTGCC
>JAVBVL010000030.1:0-7050 GCA_031554285.1 Bacteroides sp. | reverse complement strand
TAATTTTATTTTGAACGTTAAGCCGGGTGCTACTATCGTTGTCTCTTTCATAGGTTACCAACCGCAAGAAGTAGTGGTAGGTAATCAATCTAATCTTAGAATCCAGTTGAAAGAAGATTCTAAGTTGCTGGACGAAGTAGTTGTAGTAGGCTACGGTGTACAGAAAAAGAAACTGGTAACGGGTGCTACCGTTGAAGTAAAAGGCGATGATATTGCCAAACTGAATACCACTCAGGCATTGGGCGCTTTGCAAAGCCAATCTCCGGGTGTTAATATCCAGGCAGTTTCCGGTCAGCCGGGTGATGGTTTTAAGGTAACTATCCGTGGTGCCGGTACCAACAGCGATACCAAACCCCTTTACATTATTGATGGTGTAGGTGGTGATATTAATAACATTAACCCTGCCGATATTGAACGTATCGACGTATTGAAAGATGCTGCTTCATGTGCTATCTACGGTTCGGCTGCTGCGAATGGTGTAATTTTGGTTACTACCAAGCAAGGTAAAGAAGGCAAAATCCAGATTAGCTATGATGGTAACATTGGTTGGCAGAATGTGTATAAAATGCCCGACTTGTTGACTGCCAAGCAATACATGGAAGTACAGGATTTGGTTCGTTTCAATAGTGGTGTAGATCCTCAAGACTGGTCGCGCTTTGTGGATGCCGATTTGTTGGCTGCTTACAAAAACGGAACTAATGAAGGCTCAAACTGGTTAGACCTTATCCGTAACAAGAATGCGGTGACTACCAGCCATTCATTGAACATTACCTCGGGTACCGATCGCACTAAGTTCTCTACCGGTATTGGTTATCAATATCAGGATGGTGTGTTTGGTAACATGGCGAAGTCAGACTATCGTCGTTTTACCGTGCGTATGAATGCCGAACAGGTAATTTATCGCAATGATGCCGGACGCGATGTTGTGAAAATGGGTCAAAGCCTTTACTACAAGCATTCTCAGCAACAAGGTCTTGACAACGGAAACCAGTATAGCAATGCATTGTCTAATATGTTGCGTGCTAACCCGTTGGTACCTCTTTATAATAAAAATGGCGAATACTTCGGTTATGACGACTTGAAGGCCTCTGGTACCGAAGGTTGGTTTAACTATAACTCGTACACAACCAACCCCATTGCTTCGATGATGAACAGCCAGAATGCCAACAATAAGAGCACCAGCTTTGGTCTTAACGTGAGCGGTTGGTTAGAAGTACAACCTATCAAAGGTTTGACCTATCGTGGACAGTTAAACTACAACCAAAGCTCTTGGTCATGGCGTAATTATCTTCCCGTATATAAATTGAATGATCAAGGTGATGCCCGTACTGAAGACAAAGCTACCAATCAAGTAGGATTAGGTTGGGGATGGAGTACCACCAATACATTGAACTATCAATTGAATCTGGGTGCACACAACTTTGATATCCTGGCAGGTACCGAGTATGGTGAATCGCGTCCCGACTATGGATTCTCTCTGAATGCCACTGCCTCTAATTCGGTGTTTGGCGACTTTAAACATGCGTATATGGACTTTATGAAGAACAATACAGCAAAGGCTACTGTGTCGGGAAAACCTTATGGCGACTCTCGCGGCATGTCTTACTTTGGTCGTTTGAACTACAACTTCAATGAAACATATATGTTTAGCGCCATTATTCGTGCCGATGGTTCTTCTATCTTCGCACCGGGTAAGCGTTGGGGTTACTTCCCCTCATTCTCTGCCGGTTGGGTAGTTTCCAATGAAAAATTCCTGGAAACTTCACAGAATTGGCTTAACTTCCTGAAGATTCGTGCCGGTTGGGGACAAAATGGTAATAAGAATGCAGTTGATAACTTTGCTTATCAAGCTACCTTCGGTTACACTGCTACAAGCAACTACTCGTTTGGAAACGAAAAGGATGGTTATACTTCGGGAGCTGCTCCTTCTCGTTTAGCGAATCCCGATATTACCTGGGAAACTTCTGAACAAATAAACATCGGTTTCGACTCTCGTTTCTTGAACAGCCGCTTGGGGGTTACTTTCGATGTGTACCAAAAAACAACAAAAGACCTCTTGTTGATGGTTCCTGTAACTCCTACTACCGGTTTCTCAGAACAATTGAAGAACGCAGGTACTGTTCGTAACCGCGGTATAGAGCTTGCTCTTAACTGGAACGACCGTGTAGGCAGAGACTTTACTTACGGCATTAACTGGAACATTGCTTACAATAAGAACGAAGTGACTGAAGTAAATAGCTCACGTAAATACAATAACGGTGGTAACGACAACCTTTCTCAAGGAACCGGTTATATGGCCCGCTTCGAAGAAGGCCACCCCATTGGTTACTTCTGGGGCTATAAAACTGACGGCGTTATCCAGAACCAAGCCGATTTGGCTGCTTACGTAGCTACATTGAAGAATGGTGACCCTGCTAATTCACTGCAAGGTGCCATCTTGAAACCCGGTGATTTGAAGTTTGTTGACGTAAATGGTGACGGTGTAATTAATGCTGATGATAAAACCGACTTGGGCAACCCGCATCCTGATGTAACTATGGGTCTTAGCCTAAACTTCGGTTACAAAGGATTCGACCTTTCTGTAACAGGCTTTACTGCACTGGGACAACAAGTGGCTCGTTCTTATCGTAAATTTACCGATGGCGAACAAGAAACTTATACTACTGAAGTGTATCAGTACTGGAATGGTGAAGGTACTTCCAATAAATATCCTTTGCTTGCCCGTATGAATGAAGGTGTAAACTGGCAGTCTATTTCTGATATCTATATTGAGAATGCTGACTATTTCCGTTTGCAGAACTTGACTATTGGTTACGACTTCAAACGTCTTTGGAAGAACTGTCCGTTCCCGCAACTCCGCGTGTATGCAGCGGCACAAAACCTCTTTACAATTACCGGTTATAAGGGAATGGATCCGGAAAACGGACGTGCTATCAGCGATAAAGAACCTTGGTTAACCGGTGTTGATGTAGGTAACTATCCTTCTCCCCGTACCTATATGATTGGTGTTAATGTTAAATTCTAAAAACTGATTACATGATGAAAAAAATAATATATTTATTCGCTTCGGCTTGTGTCACACTCGGGGTTGCTTCATGCGACATCAACGATGTGGAGAATATGGGTGAGCTTTCAACAGGAAACTTCCCGGTATCTGAGGCCGATGGTATTGCAGCTTTGGCAGGCATCTACCAGAATCTGAATGCTGTGAGTGAGTACCCGCAAGAGTCATTCTTATACTATGCCCAGTTGGCAAGTGACGATGCTTTTGGTGGTGGTGGAGTCAATGATAAATTGATGCAAGCCCATGACTTGATGCTGAATTACAATGCCGATATGACCAATCACTTTTGGGAAATTCGTTACAAAGGCATCAACTGTGCCAATACACTGATTAGCGCGTTGCCCAATACAGCTATGAGTGACGAGTCAAAAGCGCAATTCATGGGCGAAGCTCTTTTCTTGCGCGCTTTCTATCACTTCGACCTGGCAAGCATGTATGGTAATGTGCCTTTGATGAATGCTCCTTCGGGTGAATTGGTGACACAAGGTGATGTGACAGTGCTCTACGGACAGATGTTGCAGGATTTGCGTGATGCCGTTGAAATGATGCCTGCTGTACGCAAAACAGATGGACATGTAGATAAATACACCGCCGAAGCTTTGCTGGCTCGTATTTTCTTGTTCTATACCGGTATGTATGGTAATGGAACCGATTTGGCTGCTTTGACCAGCACTACTTACAACCCGCTTTCTTCAGTGGCGCTGCCCGATGGTACAACCTTGACCAAAGAAAACGTGATTACTTACATAGACGATTGTGTGAACAACTCAGGTTACAAACTGGTTGACGACTTCCGTAATCTTTGGGCGTATACCAATAAATTTACAGTGGAAGATTATAAATACACTTCAGGGAAAAAACTGAAATGGGTAGAAGACGATAATGCCATTAACCCGGAATCTATGTTTGCTGTTAAGTACAACAAGTTAGCCGACTGGGCAACTACCATTGGCTATGGTAATGGTTATGCTCTGCACATGGCAGTACGTGGTGGTCAGGCGTATGAAAATACTTTCCCCTTCGGACAAGGCTGGGGTGCTGGTCCTGTAGCTCCTAACTTGGTTAACGACTGGAAAAGTGCTATCGGTCCTACCGGCGAAGATATTCGTCTTGAGGCTACTATTCAGGATTGGTCACAAGTTTCTACTTATACCTATGGCGGTTGGTCTGACTTTGTACAAGAAACCGACTTTTATGCCAAGAAGTGGTCGCCTATTTCTGCTAAGAACGATGGTTCAACCAGTATTACAGATGACTACGTATGCTGCTTTGAAAACTTGATGTATGGTGCTGAAAAATGGGCTCAGGGAGCTAACAACATGCAACTTAACAATATTCACGACTTGGTGTTGATCCGTTTTGCTGATGTGTTGTTGATGCAAAGTGAGCTGAAGGGAGATGTGGCAGGTATTAACCGCGTGCGTGCACGTGCCGGACTCACTCCTATTGCTTCTTACACACTCGAGGCTTTGCAGAACGAGCGTCGTTGGGAGTTGGCTCTCGAAGGTATTCGTTGGAATGACATGCGCCGTTGGCACATTGCTGCTGCTGCATTGGAGAAGCAAACAAATCAACCGGTCTATTATTGTGGCCAGCCGAACGAAAAAAATACGCCCCATAACGGTGGATATGCAGTTCGTTACAATGCTACAGCCGGTTTCCAAAAGATGCCCGAAAGTCAGGTTGCCATTGGCAGCGTAGTGCAGAACGAAGGATGGACAGATGCCTCCAGCGAATATACCGGTTGGAAATAAATCTGACTGAATGTTTAATATTAATAAGCAATTTATAGTATGAAAAAAATATTATTTGCAGCTCCGTTGTTGTCTTTGCTTTTTGCGGCCTGCGACCCTATCGTAGACGAAATAGGAATGGACAGCAATATCACCGCTGAAGAGTTAACCAGTGGGTTTACCATCACTGCCAAGAATACGGGGAATAACAACTTAAAGATTAGTACTTCCCCTACTCGTTACGTAAAGGTATATGATGCGAGCAACAATGAATGTGTGGCCATGGGTACTGCGCCTACTTATCAGGCTGTACCTCCTGCACGTACGCTCGAACTCTATGTAGTTACGATGAATCAGGACGGTACTACAGTAAAATCAAGTACAAAGAGTGTCGCTGTAAGTGAGTTTACTGATTTACCTGCTATCTTTGATGACATCTTTGGCGATGGTAATGGTGGATTTACCACTCATACCTGGGGTTGGGATGACACAGCAAGCGATGGCGTATGGGGTAACGGTGGTTACCTGGAAAATACAGGCCCGGGTTGGTGGGTTGTTAACATAGATGGTATTGACGAACAAGCTACCGATAAGGGATTACCCAAAGACGGTGCCGACGGTTGGATGAAGATGAGCTTGACCGGTGTGGAAATGAGCCGTGGCGACAAGGGTTCTGTCAAAGTGAACGAAGAAACGGTGAAGGCAGGTTGGGACATAGGTACCATGACTTTCAGCGGTACGTATCCTTTGCTGGGAGTCCAGCCAAATGCCGGAGGTTTCCAGTACGTTTATCATATTTTGAAAGCCGATGGTGATCATCTCAGACTTTGCGCACCCGAACCGGGAGCCGGTGACTGGGGTACAGCATGGTTCTGGAACTTCAAGAAATTAGATTAATAGTGTAGGTAAAAAGAATATACGTTAAGGATATTCAATTTTAAACAGTTGTCGTTACCTTCGCCCGCATGGGTTGTTCGTAACATTTGGTAATTGTGAAGATATTGACCGGATGGTACAATTGTTTAATGGTTAAATTAGGAAAAGGCGGGTCGTGAGATTCGCCTTTTGCTATTAATTCCTTCGTTTATTCGTCTATTAATTTTATCTTTGCATGTAAAATAATCTCTTGTCAATTATATGAAATACACATCATACTCTTATCCTTGCGGGCGCGCAGAAGTGGCTGCATTTATTGTAAAAGACGGGGTGACTGAATATCACCTGATGATACATGCCACCGATTCCAAGCAAACTTATCGGGAACAGATGAACGCGGTGCTCGACGTTTACGCTGCCTTGCAAAAAAAGGAGTTGCCCGGTGCCGTGGCTGTTTTTAAACGATACTTCCTGAGTGATGCTGCCAATCAAGCCGAATTGCTGCTTGCCGCTACAGCTGAAACTTCCGATTGTGCCTTGTCGGTGGTAGAACAACCACCGCTCGATGGTACCAAAATAGCCTTGTGGGCCTATCTGCAAACCAATGTACAAACCCGGATGTTGCGCAACGGGCTTTATGAAGTAAAGCACGGTGCCTATCGCCAGCTTTGGATGGGAGGCAGCTTTAACCGGGCAGCCAACTCCGAATATCAAATGCGGCTGTTGTTCAATGACTATGTGATGCAGTTAACGGAACAAGGATGTTCTTTGGCAGCCAACTGCTTACGTACCTGGATTTTTGTGCAGAACGTAGACTCCAATTATGCCGGGGTGGTCAAGGCGCGCAATGAAGTATTTGTTACCCAAAACCTGACGGAAAAGACCCATTATATTGCCAGTACAGGCATCGGTGGGCGTTATGCCGACCCCAAGGCATTGGTAATGCTCGATGCGTTTGCTGTAGATGGAGTGAAGCCCGAACAGATAAAATACCTTTACGCCCGCACCCATTTGAATCCTACTTACGAGTACGGGGTGAGCTTTGAACGGGGTACCGCAGTGGATTATGACGATCGTCGTCAGGTGCTTATTTCGGGTACGGCAAGCATCAATAACCGGGGTGAAGTAGTACATGCCGGAGATATTCGTAAGCAAACGGAACGGATGTGGGAGAATGTGGAAACCTTGCTTAAAGAGGCTGATTGCGGCTTTGAGGATATGGGACATGCCATTGTCTACCTGCGCGATGTGGCAGATTATACTGTAGTGAAGGAGATGTTCGATAAACGTTTCCCCGATACGCCCACAGTGATTACACTGGCTCCCGTTTGCCGTCCGGGGTGGCTGGTAGAAATGGAATGTATGGCGGTAAAGAAA
>JAVBVL010000083.1:0-35656 GCA_031554285.1 Bacteroides sp. | reverse complement strand
CTCTTCGTGCTTGCCACGCTCTACAATCTCGCCTTCGTACATCACACAGATTTCGTCGGCGTTCTTGATGGTAGACAGGCGGTGGGCAATGGCAATGGTGGTACGGGTTTTCATCAGGCGCTCCAAAGCTTCCTGTACCAGGCGTTCCGATTCGGTATCGAGTGCCGAGGTAGCCTCATCGAGAATAAGGATGGGAGGATTCTTCAAGATGGCGCGGGCAATACTGATGCGTTGGCGCTGACCACCGGAGAGTTTGCTTCCGCGGTCGCCGATACCGGTTTGGTAGCCTTGCTCACTCTCCATGATGAAGTCGTGCGCATTGGCAATTTTGGCGGCGGCAATTACCTCGTCCATCGTGGCATTGTCTACTCCGAAGGCGATGTTATTAAAGAAAGTATCGTTAAAGAGGATGGCTTCCTGATTCACGTTACCGATGAGTGAGCGCAGGTCGGCAATACGTGTCTCTTTTATGTTTACACCGTCGATGGAGATTTCACCTTCCTGCACATCGTGGTAGCGGGGCAGCAGGTCGACCAACGTCGATTTGCCCGAACCCGATTGCCCTACCAGGGCAATGGTTTTGCCTTTGGGTACGGTGAGGTTAACGCCTTTCAATACTTCACGGGTGCCGTAGCTGAAGTGAATATCCTTGAAGGTAATCTCTTCGTTCAATCCGTTCAGCGGCTTGGGGTTAGTCACTTCGGTGATTTTATTCTCGGCTTTGAGCAATTTATCTACGCGTTCCATTGAAGCCAATCCTTTGGGGATGTTGTATCCTGCCTTGGAGAACTCTTTCAACGGGTTGATAATGCTGTACATAATAGTCATGTAAAAAAGAAAAGTAGGTGCACTAATGGGCGAGTTATCGCTCAAGATAAGCGAGCCACCAAACCACAGCACAATAACAATGAGGATGGTGCCCAGGAACTCACTCATGGGGTGTGCCAACGCCTGACGGGTAGCTACCTTACCGGTTGCATCGCGGTACTCGTTACTGCACTTGGTAAAGCGGTTAATCATCTTATCCTCGGCAATGAAAGCTTTGATGATGCGCAGTCCGCCCAAGGTTTCTTCCAGTTGTGCCATGGTGTCGCTCCATTTGCTTTGTGCTTCGAGCGATTGGCGTTTCAGCTTCTTGCCTACCGTTCCCATAACCCAGCCCATACCGGGCAATACCAAGATGGCAAAAAGAGTAAGTTGCCAACTTGTAACAATCATGGTACCAAAGTAAAATATAATCAGAATAGGATTCTTAATGAGCATATCCAGCGAACTGGTGATGGAGTTTTCCACCTCAGATACGTCGCCACTCATGCGGGCAATGATGTCGCCTTTACGCTCCTCGGTGAAGAAACCCAACGGCAGGCGCATTACTTTAGAATATACCTGCACACGAATATCGCGCACCACTCCCGTACGTAACGGAATCATGACAGCCGTCGAAGCAAAATAGCAGAACGTCTTCACCAACGTCATTGCCGCCAGGAAGATTCCCAAGAAAAGCAACGTGAGCGAGGGGCCATACGTAAGTATCAATTGTTCTACATAATAGTAGTAATTGTTAACCACCACTTTATCCACCCCGGCACTGCCCCACTCCATAAATGCATGTGTTTCAGTTTCCATCTTAAAGAGAATCTGCAAGATAGGTATTAACAGGGTAAACGAGAAGACGTTGAACACGGCCGAAAAGAGATTCAGTACAACCGCCCATGCCATGTACTTTTTATAAGGCGTCAGGAAGCGACGCATCACTTGAAAAAATTCCTTCATTGCTTGCTTTTAAGTAATTATCGCCGCAAAGATATGGAAAAGTCTCCGTAATAACCGAAAATAACGGACGAATGATACTAAGGTGTTTGAAGATAACCTTTTAAATTTCAGCTTTTGATAGAGTATATTTGATATTTTTCTTACTTTTGTACTAAGTCATAATATAGCTAAATTGCGTTGAATTCTTTTATGCATACTCTGAAAATCCCTGCTATAACCATCATTCTTCTACTTCTTTTCTTTGTGTCGGGTGAACTATCTGCCCAGCCTGAGATAAAGGTAGAACACTATTCAAGACAAAACGGATTGCCGAGCAATGCCATATCGGATATTTTATCGGATAGCCGTGGCTACATGTGGTTTTCTACCTGGGAAGGGCTCAGTCGTTTTGACGGATTTGATTTCGTGAACTATAAAACCGGAGCCGATAGCAATATTCCATACCTTCACAACCGGATTGCCCGCATTTATGAAGATAAATCAGGTAATATATGGATGATGATGTATGACGGGAAACTGTTCCGCTTAAACCGTAGAACCGATATGTTTGAAAGTTTAATCGATCATTTTCCAAACAGCACAGATGCACGCATAGAAGGACTTCTGTTTACTTCAAATGGTACCGTTTGGGCTATCGTGCAGCATGCTGGTGTTTTAGAGATAGAAACAGACTCTTTATCCAACCACATGACGGTCCGGTTTCATCCGCTTACCCGTATAAAAGTGAATCAATTATACGAAGACCCTTTCTCAACCATCTGGGCAGCCACATCCAAAGGTATCCGGGTGATGAAATCTGATATACTATCTGCTATACAGTATGAAGAAAGAGAGGAAGCATTGGCTGCCACCCAGTTGGACAGCTGCATGTATTGGGGAACAGCCGATGGCAACCTCCTGAAATATGACTATGCCAACCGGTTGTTTACTCGTCATACCATAAAGACCGGCGAAAAAATCTTATCCATCACTTCTAACGCCAAAGAATCTGCGCTTTACATCGGTACTCAACAATCGGGTTTATTTCGTTATGATGTTCGCTCAGGAAGAGTAAAGCAGGCTGTTCCCGGTTTGCAGAAAGTAAACAGTTTGTATTCAGACAGTGAGGGCTTAATCTGGATGTATACCAATGAGCCCGGAGTAGGAATGTACAATCCTCAATCCGGCAACTACACCACTTTTAAACAGAAAGTTTCTATACCGGAAGAATACAACCCGACAGGAACCATTGATGAGCTTTCGGGCACAATCTGGGTGCGCATGAACGGAGGGGGCTTTGGGTATTATGACCGGGAAACAAAGAATATAGATTATTTTCATAACAATCCGGATGTTCCCAATAATTTGTCAAACGTGGTCTCAGTAGCCGAAATCTCATCGCCGGATATGGTATGGATATCTACCTACACCCGTGGGGTGGATAAATTGTCGATAATCAACAAAAAGACAGAGCGGGTGTTGCTGGAGAAAAATACTTCTTCCATGTTGGCTAACGAAATCAGAGCTTTATATCTTGATAACGACAGCATATTATGGATGAGCACGAAAGCGGGAATCATGTATGGTTTGAATAAGCAAATGAGTGTCATACATCGCATTACACACGATGATAAAGGCAATAGTATTGGTAGAGTTTATGCAATCACGCAAGATCGTAATGGTAATTTCTGGTTGGGCACAAGGGGCAATGGCTTGTTTAAGATGTCGAAGAGCAAACAGGGCAAGTTCCGGATAGAACGTTACGCACACGACTCGTCCGACTCCTTTAGTATCAGTGCAAACGATATCTTCCACATTTTGGTAGATTCAAAAGGGCGCATATGGGTGGCGACTTATGGCGGAGGGGTTAATCTGGTTGAGGAAAGAGGAGGGAAAACTGCTTTCTTATCCGTCAATAATTATTTTAAGAACAACAAAGCGATGTCGTCTCTCCGTAAAATCAGAACCTTGCTGGAAGATAAAGAAGGGCAAATCTGGGCAGGAACCACAGAAGGCTTGATGTCTATCAGCTATGATGAAGGGAAGAAAGATATACATACTGTGGTTTATCGAAAAGAAGCAAATTCAACAACCTCGCTTTCCGGTAACGATATTTTATGTGCTTATAAAGATAGCAAGGGGAACCTTTGGTTTGGCACGATTGGTGGAGGGCTAAACAGGTATGTCGGAACATCTTCGTCCGGTAAAGCCAATTTTGCTTCCTATATGGTGAAGGATGGATTGCCCTCCAATGAGATAAGAAGTATAACCGAAGACCGTGACGGTATTCTTTGGTTCACCACCGAAAACAACATCTGTTCCTTTAATCTTTCAACAGGTATATTCTCGAAACTCTCTATGTTGGAGGGAGTTGACGATACAATGTTTTCCGAGAGTGCTGCTACAGTTACAACGAACGGGAACATTGTTTTTGGCACAATCAATGGCTACTATGTAATTGATAAGCATAAATTGTCGGGGGCGGGTAGTACCGAATTCAAATTGCAAATTACCGATTTCCAGGTGAACGAAGAGAGCACTTCACCCCGTTTGAATGCTAATTACGCAGCGTATATACCCGAATGCGGATTTGTAACCCTACCCAACAGGCATGCTGTCTTTAGCATACGGTTTGCCTCCTTAAATTATCCGCTCCAACACCGGATTCATTATCAGTATATGTTAGAGGGTTATGATGAAACCTGGAGAAATGGAGATCAGGGCAGAAAGGCAACTTATGCCAATATCCCTGCCGGAAGCTATTCATTTAAAGTTAAAGCTTTCCTGCCTGAAAGTCCGGATATGTATGAACTAAAGAGCCTGCATATTGAGGTTCCTCTTTATTTCTGGGAATCACCAAAGGCCTATATTCTTTATACTGGTTTGCTCCTTCTGCTGTGCACCGGATTCTTTGGCTTTCAATATCGCCGCAGAACGATACTCAATAAATTGAGGGTACTTAAGATAGGACCTTCT
Source organism: Bacteroides sp. (assembly GCA_031554285.1). Lineage (GTDB taxonomy): Bacteria > Bacteroidota > Bacteroidia > Bacteroidales > Bacteroidaceae > Bacteroides. The sequence goes on along the minus strand of JAVBVL010000083.1, from coordinate 30,928 downwards.
GAGATTGCGTTTCGTGATGATGATGATTACAAATTTATATCGGGTTTGTTAGAGTGGCTCGAAAGTAATTATTCCAATCCGGATTTGCGGATAGAAGACATGGTAACTTCCTCCGGATTAGGCCGAACTTCTTTCTATAACCGGTTGAAGGCATTGGTTCAGATGTCGCCCGTTGAGTTTGTTTTAGATTTCCGGATGAAAAAGGCTAAAATGTATATAGAGAAAACAAATAGTAACATTGCGGAGATTGCCTATCAAACCGGATTCAGCGACCCGGTCTATTTTACAAGGCTATTTAAGTCTAAATACAATGAAACTCCTACTCAGTGCAGGAAGAAGCAGGCTTTTGATAAATAATCCTATTCTTTTGTCAAATTCTGACAGTCCATTTTTATTTTCAACCGTACTTTTGCCCATGCATTATTTCATGCATCGATCCAACTTAATTAATACAAAATAATAGAATTATGATGAAGGGCATTTTCTTTTTTCTGCTTTCTTTTTTGAATGTTATTGCGCTGATGGCGCAGGCACCTGTGCCTATTAAACCACGTATACTTATAAGTACGGATATTGGTGGTACAGACCCGGACGACAACCAGTCGATGGCTCATTTCCTGATGTACAGTAACCTGTTTGAAACGGAAGGGCTTGTATCTTCTCCCTCTTACGGAACCGGCAGCGTGTCGGAGATATTCAGAATGATTAACCTCTACGAGAAAGACCTTCCTAAGTTGAAAAAACAGGCCAAAGGTTTTCCGTCTCCCAAGTATTTGCGTACCATCACCAAACAGGGAAGACTTGGAGCAGCTCCATATTGCGGCTACATGACTCCTACCGAGGGGTCGGACTGGATTATCAAGTGTGCCCGGAAAATAAGCAAACAGCCGCTATGGGTACTTGTGTGGGGCGGCTTAGATGATCTGGCTCAGGCTTTGCATGATGCTCCCGATATTCAAGACAAAATAAAAATATACTGGATAGGGGGACCGAACAAAAAGTGGAGTACCAACAGTTACGCTTACATTGTTGAGAACTTCCCCAATCTTTGGTTCATTGAAAACAATGCTTCGTACCGCGGATTTATTGCCAATTACAAACAAATGGATGAATTCAACGGCAAATACTATGATACATTCATCAGTGGTTGTGGAAACCTGGGCAATGACTTTAAGAGCTACCTGAACGGGAATACCAAATTGGGAGATACACCTTCTTTGCTGTATATGATGGACGGTGACCCGAATGACCCTGCCAAAGAATCATGGGGTGGTAGCTTTGTGAAGTTTACACACAGCCCGCAGATTATTTTCGACAGACCGACAACTGCGCAGGACACTGTTCAAATCTATTCGATTATGGAGTTCCGTGTAAAAGGTCCGAAGATTAGCATGCCGTCAGATTCAATCTGCATGGTTATGACTATTAACAAGCAAACCTGGGGTGGCTTCTATGTAGGAGATGGAATCTATGCAGTAAGACATGCTACCTATGCGCTTGGAACAATGCCATATACCATCGTTTCTGATATTCCGGGCTTCCCTACTCAGAAGGGTGAAATCACCATAGAGAATGTTTGGCCGGGCAGAGTTCGTCAGACTGATTACAAGCTTGGAGATAATTGGTTCACAGACAAAAGTGATGAAGATTTATTTGATAAAAACCTCCACGGCTTCAAAACGGTATCTAAATGGCGCATTGATGCAATGACAGACTGGGCAAAACGCTGGTCGTGGCTGAAAGAATAGTATTACTCTTAACTCAACTTATTATCATGAAGAAAAATATATTCATCCTTCTTTGGGGACTTCTAACACCTCTTACCGGTCTTTATGCTCAAGACTTAAACAAGCCGCGGGTAATTGTTACCACCGATGGTGAAATAGATGACCAAAGTTCCATGGTTCGCTTCTTAATGTATGCCTCTGACTATGATGTTGCGGGTATCGTACAAGTCAACGGAGTACAAAAAGAAGGGCATAGTGTAGATAAATGGATTGAAGCACAGATTGAAAAATATGCAGAATGCTTGCCCAATCTGAGGATACACAATCCGAACTTCCCTGATGCTGAAGACTTATTGAAAGTTCTGACTGTTGGTAACGAAAACAAAGAAGATTTGCACAAGGCTCCTCCACTCCTGTCCGATAGCGAAGGAGCGCAACTAATCATAAATACACTACTTGACGAGGACCCACGACCTGTGCATATCCTGGCATGGGGTGGAGCCAACACACAAGCCAATGCCTTGTGGCAAATCAAACAAAACTACTCGGATGAAGAATGGAAAAGAGCGGCAGCCAAAGCCCGGTTGTATTGCATCTGGTACCAGGATGGTGGTGGTAAATGGATTGAAGAGAATCTTCCGGAGATCTTTATCTATGAATCCGGGGCACCCAACCGCGATGGTGGTTGGCGCTATGTGTGGGATTACATGAGTGTTGATTATTACTTCAAGAACCGACTGAGCAAGAATCCACCAAGATTACAAGAAATTATGGATAAACCTTGGCTCAGCAAGCATATTACTACCGGTCACGGCGCGCTTTGTGCAGCCTATCCACAAGAATACACCAGCGAAGGAGACACACCTTCTTATATGCCACTCATCAATAATGGTTTGGAGCAACACACCGATTATACGCTTGGCGGATGGGGCGGGCGACCGGTTTATATATCCGGAAACCATCTACAAGATGGGAACGATTGTAACGAAAACGGAGTTCCTGATTCGCATTACACTTTCCAACGCTGGCTTGTTGCCGCACAGAATGATTGGGCAGCCCGTGCTGATTGGTGTGTGGCTAATGAGTTTTCAAAAGCAAATCATCAGCCAATAGCCCGGATAGAGGGAGAGTCTATCCGTACTGTCAATGCGGGAGAAAGAATAACATTAGATGCTTCCGGATCTTCGGACCCTGACAACAATTTATTGTCTTATCATTGGTGGCAATATCAGGAAGCCGGCACCGTGGCAACTAAAGTCAATCTTGAGATTGAAAAGAATGGCGCCAAGTGTACTTTTGCTATTCCTAATGAACCAGGGAAACAACTGCATGTAATTCTTGAGGTCACTGATAGTGGGACCCCTGAGTTGAAGTCGTACAAACGGGTAATTTTTAATATCAAATAAAATACGCCGGAAATAGCTACTTATAGGGGTGCGTACTTAAGAAAAGCGACTATTTTGTCATTTTGTACGTTCCCCATTGTAGCTTTCAATGAAATACCCCGGGCGGTTCTTTGTTTCATTAAATACTTTACCAAGATATTCGCCAATAATACCAAGAGAAAGAAGTTGCACTCCGCCTAAGAACAGCATTGTTACCATAATGGTAGGATAGCCAATCGCCGTTTCTCCAAAGACCAAAGTCGTGACAATGATATACACCAGGTAAATAAAAGCAACCAAACTGACAATGATTCCCATGATTGTGGAGAGTCGCAAGGGAGCTACTGTATAACTGGTAAGACCATTAATTGCCAACTCCAAAAGCTGCATAAAGCTCCATTTGGTATTTCCCATTTCGCGTTCTTTCTGCTCGTACCAAATGCCTTTTTTACGGAAACCAATCCATGAATACAGTCCTTTGGTATTGCGTTCGCTCTCGCGCATGCGTTTAAGAGCTTCAATGCAACTACGGTCAAGTAAGCGGAAGTCACCGGTATCCTTCTGAATGGGTACACGGGTTGTACGTTGGAGCAGGTGGTAATAAAGTTGAGAAGTCTTTTTCTTGAACCATGCTTCCTCGCTGCTTTTGCGTTGGGCATACACATCATCAAAGCCTTCTTCCCAATATTGTATCATTTGAGGAATAACGTCTACGGGATGCTGCATGTCAGCGTCCATAATAATCAGAGCATCTCCCTTGGCATAGTCAAAACCTGCCATCATAGCAATCTCTTTACCGTAGTTACGAGAAAGGTCAATGTAGGAGTAATGCTCCGGATCTTTCTGATGAAGCTTTATCATCTGTTGCAAAGTATGGTCTTTACTGCCATCATTTACCAACAGAAACTCCCAATTGTAATTGGGGTTGTCTTGAAGTACCTGCTGCATGCAGCGCTCGATGATTGGAAATGAAGCCTCTTCATTGTAAGCAGGCAGGAGAATCGTAATCAGGCGTTTATGCGTTTCCATCCTATGTGTATTAGTTTGTTCCATAAATATTAAATCATTTTTCCACCGTCATGCGGTCTTCGTTCATACGCAACATGTACTGTTGAATGATTGCTTTCAGCTTCTGCTCCATAGCTGCCTGTTCAGGGATTTTACCCGCCAGGTTATTCTTCAACAACTTATCGTCTATGTAATTGTACAGGGCTGTAGCCTTCTCACCGTCGAACTGCAACAGGTAATTGCCCTGCATATACTGGTACACGCCGTTGATGTAGTTTACTGCAAAGGTTTCTTCGGCGGGGGTAGTCAGCAAATCGGTACCGAAGCTTACATAGGGCTCGTTATATCCTACATAGCTGAGCACCGTAGGCATGATGTCAATTTGCTGGGAGATGCCGTCTCGGTATCCTTGCAGGTCTCCGTTGGGGGTGTAGAAGATGACGGGTACTTTGAACAATCCGCACTCCGTTTGAAACTCGGGCCGGTTGGTTTGGTTGGTATGGTCGGCAGTAAATACAAACAGGGTATTCGCAAACCACGGTTGCTTGGAGGCAGTTTCAAAGAAACGGCGAAGCGCATGGTCGGAGTAACGGATGCACTTATGGATAGGCAGCGACTCTTCGGGGTAGATGTCCTTGTAACGTTCGGGGATTACAAACGGATGGTGCGAGGTAGCTGTAAAGATACCGGTAGTGAACGGTTGCTTGAAGGTAGACATCTTGTTGGCAAAGAATTGCAGGAACTCTTCGTCCCAGATAGCCCATTTCCCGTCAAAGTCTTTATCGTTGTTGTACTCTTCGCGGCCGAAGTAATCGGTATAGCCAATGGTGCGGGCATACGCCTGGAAGCCCATGGAACCATCTTGTGCCCCGTGGAAGAAGGCGGTGTAATAGCCAAGCTTCTTCAACTCGCTGCCAATACCCGATAGTTTATTGAGGGAGGCAGGGGTGAGGAAAAACGACTCCACAAACTTGGGGATACCCGATAAGGCAGCAGGCATACCATCGATGCTGCCCCGCCCGTTGGCAAACGATTCTTTATAAACAAGGCTGTGGGTAATGAGTGAATCCAGGAAAGGGGTATATCCTTGATAGGTGCCTCCGTCTAACTCTTTGTTAAGAGCACCGATGTACTCTTTACCAAAGCTTTCGAGGATAAACACCACAACATTTTTATGATTGGGAACGGTACCCGGTGCCGGAATATGTACCGGGTTAAACTCCCGTGCCAGCGAAGCTTCATCGGAGAAATAATGGGGAGTAACAAATACTTTCTTACCCAAAGTGCGGTAAATGGAGAAAGGGGTATTGAGTACAATGGCCGTTTCAACCGGGCGGTCTACGTATTGGTTGGCATTGCTGATGGTAATGGGACGTACATCGCCGCCAATGCCTCCACGCATACCAAACACACACAAAGGAATGCAGGTTACCAACACCAATGTATGTACTATATAGTAGGTACCCAAGCCGGAACCGGCAGTTACCTGCGGACGGCGGTACAGCTTAATCAAACCGAACGCCATAACAGCCGCCGCCAATACCAGGTACCAATGGTTCACCAACTCGACACCTATGATACCTGCCAGGTTATCTTCGTTAGAGAACTGACTGAACACGGAAGCGGTAGTGCGCTTGTTGGTATATTGAAAATAAACCGTATCCATCAGGTTCATGATGATGGTCACCATATTGGTTATCACAAACAGCCATTTCACCACAGTATGGAAGCCACGCCGTTCTTTGTAATGCAACGGGAAAAGCATGAGCAGGATATACACAATATTGGTATATACAATGGCCGAGGTATCGAACAGCAATCCGCCACGGCTCATTTCGGAGAAGTTGGCAAACGTCAGGTCGGGGAAGTAAGACGCGTTCACCCAAATAAAGATAAGCCGGCATAGCTCATAGCAAATATATACCAGCAACAGGTTAAGGATACAGGCCAAAGGAGCGGAGAAAGCCGCTTTCATCTTTTCTTTCATTGAATATTCTTTTTTAGTTCTCTGTTTGCATGTTCTTCTTCCTAAAGACAAAGCGTATCAATAAAAAGTTCACCGGAACGACAATTGTCAATACCAGCAAGGGAGCCAATTCTTTGGAAACACCCAGGTATAGGAACAGGTTGAATAACACCATGTGCAAAAGGTAGTTAACCAGGTGGCTAAAGCCAAACCCCACCGCCTTTTTAAATGAGGGAGCGCTACGGAAGGTGAGGTACGAGGTCAGGAAAAAGTTACATACCAACGACACCAGATACCCCGTGGTATAAGCAATATTAACATCGATTACCTGTTGCAACAAGTAATAAATACCATAATGCAGGCCGGCGGCAATAACGCCTACGATGCAAAAACGGAGAAACTCTCCTACTTTTTCCCTATTTATCCGCTTCATCTCCATTCGGTAGCAGGAGCATAATAGTCACGGGAGTACATCTCCCACAACAGTTTAAACCAGATAAGAACACAAGGTAATGCTTTGAGCGCATAAGGAAGTACGTATGTGTTCCGGATATACGCCGGAAACAAGTCGGATGGCGAAAGGCTGGTAAGTATGAAAGCAAACACCATCAAACCGATATCCAGTTTGCTTCGCTTCCAGGGAGCCACCAAGTACCATATAGCCACACCTACCAGGCCAATAATATAGGTGCTGGACTCGGTACCTGTACTGAACAATACCACAAATAACAACACCGAAGCCAACAGGGTGTACCGGTAGGCTTTGTATTTGAATTGTCCCACGCGCAGGTAAGTAAGCCCGAACATAATGATGCCGCCTGCAATAAGCCATAAATCGGAATACGTGGTAGAATGGCTGATTTTACGCACTAACCCCAATAAGGATACGTTGGTACGAATGGAAAACATATTATCCAGGTTCTTATTGGCCAGACTGTCGAACCAGGCTACGTACTGGGAAACAATATAATCGGGGCTGCTGATTGCCATCGGGGCTACAAACATAATGCCTGACCAAAGCAGCAGGTACAGGATAAACTTCATCTTGTGTTTGGAGAAGAAGAAGAAAGCCAATCCTACAATACCATACAGTTTCACGAACGTACCCAATATGATAAGGAAGGCAGCCCATCCGTCTTTTTCTTTCTCGATGCAATAAAAGGAACCTACAATAATGGCGGCAATGGCTATATTGAATTGCGACATGAAAAGGGCTGTAAGCAACTCGTGTGCGCAGAACCAGAAGATAAAGATATGCTGCCAACGCTCTAAGGGTAGTTTGCGAATGGACCAATACAGGACAAGAATCAGCACTACATCCCACAGCAGCAAACCTACCGGCACAGGGGGAATGGCAAAGGGAGCTACCAACAAACTAAATACCGGCCCATAATAGTTGACGTCATGGTACTCGGGATAGGGGATGTACAGATTAAGTTGTTCGATAACATGGTAATAGACATGCCTGAATATCTGGAAATTGTTACATCTGTGGAACTTCATTACACTGGCAATAATAGCCAACAAAGCCCACAATCCGAACAAAGTGCGGTAATCACTAAAGAACGGCTTCCGGAAGAATTGAGAGAGTTTCGTGGTGTATTTCATATAAAATCATTTATAAGGTACTTGCTTAAACCTTCTGTTGGTAATCTACAAATTCAGAGTATGTGAGGAAACTATGTTTTTTACTTTTGAAATAACTGATAAAGTCGCCCAAACGCTTCACCATATCTTCGCCGGAATTATTGCGGATAATAAAGGGCATCTTTAATTCGGGGTGTTCCTTCAACGGATAAAACTCCCACGGGTGGAAGTAGGTAACCAGGTAACGGTCGGTACGTAACGTGCGCAGGCATAACCAACGGTACAACCTGGCGGGCAGGTTGTGGTAGGAAAGCCAAAAAAGCGGGAAACGGACCAACGGAGTAACCGAAGCCGGGATCTGCAATACTTGCTCTTTCAGGAAGCAGGTACGGGGTACCGAGAGGTTCATATACCTGCCCGGGATAAAAGTAGGATTCAGGGAAGAGTTGTATTTGTAACCGGCTTTGTAGATTTCCGATTCGGATACGGGCATCATGCGTGCCTGACGGTATCCGCGTATCTTTACGCCGCAGAGTTCTTCCAACTTATCTTTTGATTTCTTCAGGTCGGCTACTTCAAAAGTCGAGTGATAGTAACCGTGCGAAGCTATTTCGTGTCCTTCGGAAAGAATGCGTTGCATAACCGCGGGTGCCTGCACGGCAAAGTTTGCCGTACAAAAAAAGGTAGCGTTTGTTCCGGCATGTTGCAAGCAATCCAATATACGGTTGGTTCCTACCACGGATATACGGATTTGCTCTTCCATTGGCAAATCTACCTGATGTTCCAACGGAACATCAAACTCTTCTATGTCAAAACTAAGTAAAATCATTGTGTATGAATATTTTGAGCATCCTTACTTTTCTACGGGTCGCTTTTTACTCCTAAAGACACTTCGCACGAACCGATAAACCGGTCGATACAGTGAGGGATAATGATAAATTAAAAAGCGTTTCAACGCAAACATCACCCCTAACTTATCTATTTTTATTGAGTCATAATTATGCATCTCTTGCAGCACGCTTTGATAAATGTCATCCGTTAACTGCCGGTGCCGCATCAGCGCTAAATGACTGATGAAATGAATGCATCTTTTGAGCATCTGCACATCTCCGAATTCGGGCTTCATGATGTGACGGACAAAAAGATTCCGCTCTACCATTATCTTAAACAGGCGGTATTCTTCTTCAACATCATGCTTTTGAGCCATAATACTTGCCCCGTTCATCCGGTAATGGTATTTGGGCTCTCCCTGTATCGCTATTAGTTTTGCCTGATAAAACAGCTTATACTGAATAGTCAGGTCTTCATAGATAAAAGTGGACGGGAATTGAATATCCTGGAACAAACTCCGCTTGTAAAGTTTGTCCCACATGTAATTCCGGATAATTCTATCAGCGATTAACAGTTCCATAGCCTCACCCCGATTAAGGACAAGCGCTTTATCCGACGTGTAAGAAACCTTAATCCGATTGGGTTTCTCTATATAAAACGAGCACATGGAAATATCGGCCGAATGTTTCTCCGATAGCGACCACAGAAATTCATACATATCAGGATCAAGCCAGTCATCGCCATCCACAAAACCAACATATTCGCCCGTAGCACATTTCAGTCCCACGTTGCGGGCATTACCGGGACCTCCATTCACAGGCAGATGTTGTACTGTAATCCGTACGTCCTGTTGAGCCAACTCATCACAAAGTTCCCCAGAACCATCCGTAGAGTAATCGTCCACCAAAATAATCTCTAACCGGCTATAAGTTTGGTTTAAGAGAGAATTCACGCAATCGCGCAAATAGTGTTTTACATTATATACCGGGACAATGACACTAATTAAAGGATGTTCTGATTTTATCATAACTCTTTATCTGTTTTTCTTCGTATATCTTATGCTTGATTCGTTTTGGCAAAATACTTCTCTAATACCAACACGGAAACCAACTTTTCAATCTTCCGGTTTTGGAACTGGCGGATATATTCATGAGCATGCTCAATGATGGCTTCTGCCTCTTCCGGATGCTCTATGTAGTAGTTCATACGCTCAATCAAATCGGAGTAGTCCGGTTTGATTTCCATGTAGTGATAGTTAGGAATGAGCGTTCCTTCCATGAACCAGGTTTCGTACTTGGGTTTGGGCATCACAGCCAACGAGTTGGAAGACATGACCCATTTCAGATTGGTAGCTACATCGTTCCCCTCGATACAAGCTATGAACTTGTAATCCAATTGGTCGGCCATGGTGATAAATCCTTTTTTCCATTCCGTATGATTCTCGTATACATCCTTGTTTACCTGCCCCAGATCGCACATGGGATGATCGAAATACTTCTCGAGTAACTTGATGCGGTGCGGTTGGCTGACAACGTTCCGGCTGATAAGCAAGTTCTTCTTGTCGCGGAACTTCCTGGAGTCGCGGATAAACACAAAATGCCTCACCCGGTCCAGCTTCATGATTACGGAGTTGCTTAGAGAATCTGTTATGGGACGGCTTTTCACAATGGCAGGAGCAGGAGGTTCCTCGGTTACATCGCCAAACACATAACTGAAACGGAGACCGGCAGGAAAATATCTCAAGTATCGGTAAAGATCAAAGAAATAAGCAGAGCTTTTCCTTTTCTGCCCGAAAGGATAAACAAAGTCGGCTTTCCGGACGGCCGAGTTGCCCAATACCGTATCCGGTATCCGGTTGTAATAATCTACACGCATGGCAATGTGCTCCTGTTGAGCCGGAGAGAGTTTCTTCAGGATAGCAGGCACCCTCTTTCTGAAATTACCGGCAGGCATGTAATAATTATAAAAACCCTCTATGTAGAAAAGCGCTTTATTAATGCCCTTGGATATTTGCGTGTAGTATTGGATATTCATAATTACCTAACTTCTGATTATCAGGCACAAAATTAGGAATTTATTCTGTCCCATGGCTATATTCCACAGAATAAAACGGTGATTGGTCTTGTTTTACCATATTTTTGTTACATTTGTTCACCCAAAACAGATAGAAGATGATTATAGGATTTGATGCCAAAAGAGCGTTGCAAAACAGAACCGGACTTGGAAACTACAGCCGGTTTGTCCTGGATATTCTGGCAGCTCATGCCCCGCAGAATACCTACAGATTGTATACACCCAGTGAGCGAAAGGCTTCCCTGACCGACAGGATACCTGCTTCAAACACCTTGGTATTCCCCCGCTCTTCTTTCGACAAAGCGCTTAGTGCGTTGTGGCGGGTATGGGGCATTACCTCCGACCTGCAACAAGACAAGGTACAGCTGTTTCACGGGCTCAGCAACGAACTGCCCCTGAACATTACCCGTGCCAAGGATATAAAAAGCATCGTAACCATTCACGACCTGGTATTTCTGTCGCACCCGGAGTTCTATCCGCCTGTCGACCGCCGTATTTACGCGTACAAATTCCGCAAGGCTTGCGAAAATGCCGACCGCATTATTGCCGTGAGCGAATGTACCAAGCGGGATATTATCTCGTACTTCCATACCCCGGAAGAGAAAATCGACGTAGTATATCAGGGATGCGATGTTAGTTTCAGGCAAACAGCTGATGAAGAACTGGTAAAAGCGGTACGGGAAAAGTATCAACTCCCGGCACAGTATATCCTCTACGTAGGGAGTATTGAAGAAAGAAAGAATTTGTTGTTACTGGCTCGCGCATTAAAACATCTCCCAACCCCGGTTCCGGTGATTGCTATCGGGAAACGTACTCCGTATGCCGACAAGGTAGACCAATATTTAAAGGAGAATGGGTTGGAAAGCCAGATGCGTATGCTAAATAATATTCCGTTTAAAGAATTGCCGGTATTCTATCAGCAGGCAGCTACGTTTGTGTACCCTTCCCGGTACGAAGGATTCGGCATTCCGTTATTGGAAGCATTGTGCAGCGGTACCCCTGCCATCGGAGCAACGGGTTCCTGCCTGGAAGAAGCGGGAGGTCCGCGTTCAATCTACGTACACCCCGACGACGAAGTAGCTTTGGCAAAGGCCATCGACGAAACAGTGTTCAATGAATCACTCAGAAGCACCATGATACAGGCAGGAAAAGAATATGCCAAGCAGTTTGAAGAAACCCGCCTGGCACAAGAATTGATAGCTGTTTACGAAAAGACAATGCAGGGATAATGCTTAGTTGTCCCTTGCCGCATCTTCAGAGAAGCGTGCATTATATTCTTCGCGCGTACGTTTCCAACGATTGTGTGTCCACAACCAGTATTGAGGAGTGCGATTGATTACTTTTTCCAATTCACGGAAATACTCTTCGGTAAGTTGATACTCGGGAAGGGCTTTCGGATCTTCAGCCAGTTTCACAAACTTACCCACGTAATACCCGCGCTTTACGCGAGTCATATCCAAAAAGAAAGAGGTAAAACCTACCTGACGGGCAATACGTTCGGCGCCCGTAAGTACCGGGGTATCCTGATTAAGAAAATCAGTCCAATAATGAATGTTATGCCACAAGGGTACCTGGTCGGCAATAAACCCAATCACGATGGTTTTCCCGTCGCGACGGAATTCAATAATCTTGCGAAGCGTTTCGTTCATGGTAATATTCACGGCATGAAAGCGGCTGCGCAGGTCTTCAAACAAACTGTTGAATGTTTTATTTTCTAATTTGTGATAGATTTGTCCGGCTATCACTCCTTTTTCGATATGCAAAGGAAAAGAGGTTACCCACTCCCAATTACAATAGTGCCCCATATACAGGCAACACGAACGTCCTTGTGCCAGATACGCATTCATTTCGTCGATGCCCTCGAACACCATCCGTTTACGCATCTGCTTTTCGCTCATGGAAAGTAGCTTGATGGTTTCCATCAGATAGTCGCAGAAGTAAGAGTAGAATTCTTTCTCTATGTGGATAATATCGTCCAGCGGTTTATCAGGGAAGGAGTTGGTCAGGTTCTTGCGTACTACCCTGCGCCGGTACCGGGCTACATAGTATAATGGATAATAAAGCAGGTCAGAAAACACATAGAGTAATCGCAACGGCAGCAAAGAGAGGGCATACCAAAAGAAAAAGAATATATAATATCCGATAGTCTTCATACCAGTTTCCATAAAATCAGTACAAAATGCTTTCTATCTTCGCAATAACTTGCTCCGGACGGATACCTCGCAGACATTCATAAGGAGAATCTTTGCGCCAGCAGGGCTTCTGTCCATAAACGGAACAGGGGCGACAAGGCAAATCTACCTGCACGGTATTGGTGGGTAGTTGTTTCCAGCCCATGAATCCGGCATACGGATGGGTAGCTCCCCATATTGATACCACCGGTACATTAACCAGCGAAGCCAAATGCATATTGGCCGAATCCATCGACAACATAACATCCAACTGGCTAATCATATTCAGCTCGGTACGGAGGTTCAACTTTCCAATCATGGAAACTAACGAAGGGTATTTGGCAATCCAGGAGTTAAAGACTGCTTGTTCTTCCTGTCCGCCTCCGAAAAGGAACACCTTTACCCGCGAGTCGGCAGCAAAATAAGCCACTACTTGTTCCTGCAAATCCAACGGATATATCTTACCGGCATGACGGGCAAAGGGGGCAATGCCCAGCCACTTCAAATCGCCACGCGGACCGGTAAACGGTTCTACCTCGGCAAAGTCGCCCTTTTCATTTTCATAAATCGAAGCGAAGTTGAGCAGTATGGGGAAACCCAGTTTCTCCAACACATCGGCATACCGGCGGAACGAGCTTTTTTGGTTTACAAGCGCCTTATCTTTACGGCTTACCAACTTACGTTTGCCCTTGCGCCCTTTACAGATAGTGGCGGTTTTTACACCCGAGAGTTTGAACAGGAAAGAGAGATAGTGTGAGCGAATTACCCCGTGAAGGTCGGCTACATAATCAAAATGCATAGCCTTCAACTCGCGGAACAATCCATTAAGCCCGAATATATCTTTGTGTTTGCCCGTTAAATCGGCACTCACAAAGCGTACATTTCCGGGCAACCCCTGAAACAAAGGCTGGCAAACCTGCCGGCTCAACACAGTAATTTCATGTTGCGGGTATTGCAATGCCAGCGAATGAAGCACCGGCACCATCATGGCTACATCGCCAAGGGCAGAAAAGCGAATAACAAGGATACGGGCCATTGGCTATTTCTTGGCATAAAGAACCGGATTCAAAGCCGGGTCGTTATACATTTTCATCTGTTTGTATACTTTCATGTATTTCTTACCACCTTCAATATCGGCCAGCAGTTGGTCGATAGCCGACGAAAGATCCTTTCTTTGTTCAAGCAGGATATTCAACTTCGTCAGGCATTGATTGTGGTGTTCGGGGGTAGTATCTGTACGGTTGACCTCCTGTTGCATGTGATAAATTTTCAAAGCCAGAATAGAGAGGCGGTCGATTGCCCAGGCAGGACTCTCCGTATTAATAGTAGCATCACCCAACGGCTGAACGCCTTTGTATTTATCCAGGAAATAACTGTCGATTAGTTCTACAAGGTCGGTACGGTCCTGATTAGACTTGTCAATCCGTCTTTTCAATACCAATGCCTCTGCCGGGTCAATCTGCGGATCACGGATGATGTCTTCAAAATGCCATTGCACAGCATCAATCCAGTTTTTCAGATACAAGTAGTACTCAATCGTCTTCAATTCGTAAGGATTGTTCATCATAGCATCGACACTATCGGTTACGTGGTAATCGCCTGTCGATTTTTCAAAAATTTCATTGCAAAGAGTGGTAAATGCCATTGTTGTTTGCTAATAAGTAAATGTATAATAGGGCAAAACTATACAATATTTCTCATACGAGCAACCCTTTCTTCTTTTTTAATTATTTATCTTTGCCCCAAGAAAGGATATTTGTATATGAAAATTATCGTTGACGACAAGATTCCTTATATCGGGGAAGCTCTTGATAAATTAGACTGCGAAGTAGTCTTCCTCCCCGGAAGCCAATTTACCCCGGAGGTGGTACGGGATGCCAATGCCCTCATTATCCGCACCCGCACCCGTTGCAACCAGGCGCTATTGGAGGGAAGCCGGGTGACATTCATTGCCACAGCCACCATTGGGTACGATCATATTGACACGGAATACTGCCGGAAAGCAGGCATTACCTGGACCAATGCCCCCGGATGTAATTCGGGATCGGTAGCGCAGTACATACAATCGGTACTAATCCTGCTGCAACTTACTAAAGGAAGAATTCTTAAAGAGCTATGCCTGGGAGTAGTAGGCGTGGGCAATGTGGGCAGCAAAGTGGTAAACGTAGCACAACAATTAGGTATGCGCGTATTGCAGAATGACCTGCCCCGTGCAGAAAAGGAAGGCCCGTCGCAGTTTGTTTCGTTGGAGCAGATAGGCCGGGAGTGCGACATTATCTCCTTACACGTACCTTTATATAGAAGCGGCTCGTTCCGGACCTTCCATTTGGCCGATAACTCCTTTTTTGATTCTTTGATAAAGAAGCCTGTTCTCATTAACACCTCACGCGGCGAAGTGGTAGAAACACAAGCCTTGCTGGAAGCATTGCAAAACGGAACGATTTCAGAAGCTGTGATAGATGTATGGGAGAATGAGCCTGATATAGACCGCACCCTGTTAGAGAAAGTATGGATTGGTACTCCGCACATTGCCGGTTATTCGGCAGATGGAAAAGCCAATGCTACCCGCATGTCTTTAGAGGCTTTATGCAAACACTTCAACCTGAAAGAGGCATTTGAAATTACTCCACCCCAACCGGAACAACCCATATTGCAGGTAAGCAACCGGGAGGAAGCCATTTTGAAAATATACGACCCACGTCGCGACAGTGAAGCACTCAAGAGTAGACCGGAGCAGTTTGAACAGTTACGCGGCAATTATCCGTTGCGACGGGAAGAGGCAGCGTACACTATGCATATAATATAATAAGGTATTACTTCCGTACCACTTGTTCTATAATCTTCGGGAAATACTCATATTCCAGCGCATGCACTTTCTGCGCCACATCAGCAGCCGTATCTCCGGGAGCTACCGGGCAAGTAGCCTGAAAGATGATGCTTCCCTCATCGTAATGCGCATCAATGTAATGAATTGTAATACCACTTTCCGTTTCGCCGGCGGCTACTACAGACTCGTGCACCCGGTCGCCATACATACCCTTACCTCCATACTTAGGCAGTAAAGCCGGATGAATATTTATGATTTTTTCAGGATAAGCATGCAAAATAGCATCCGGTACCTTCACCAGGAAACCAGCCAACACAATGAAGTCGATAGCATACTCCTGCATCAACGCCAATACACCGTCGCCGGTTTCCCAGTCGGCTTTGAGAAACACCCTTGAAGGCACTCCTAAGCCCGCTGCACGCTCCAGCACGTAGGCATCACTCCTATTAGAGACTACTAAAGACACGTGCGCCAAACTGTTTTCTCTAAAATATCGTATAATATTCTCGGCATTTGAGCCGGAACCGGAAGCAAAAACGGCTATATTCTTTCCCATAACTCTTCTTTTTAATGCACAGATTCGTGAAAAATGTGCAAAAGAACGCATTTATTTAATCAAATGCTTGCGCAGAACAATAAATATTTATTCCTTTGCAGCGCAAATTTAAAGAAATAAAACTAATTACTAATTAAAAATTTAAAGTTATGTCTGAAATTGCATCAAGAGTGAAAGCGATTATCGTTGATAAATTAGGTGTTGAAGAATCGGAAGTTACTACAGAAGCTAGCTTCACTAACGACCTGGGTGCTGACTCACTTGACACAGTAGAACTCATCATGGAATTCGAAAAAGAATTCGGTATTTCTATTCCGGACGATCAAGCTGAGAAAATTGGTACTGTAGGCGACGCTGTATCTTACATCGAAGAACACGCTAAGTAATCGTTTTTCATCAGTATGGAATTAAAAAGAGTTGTAGTAACAGGTCTTGGCGCCGTTACTCCTATTGGTAACAGCGTTCCCGAACTTTGGGAAAACCTTATCAATGGGGTTAGCGGAGCAGGACCTATTACTCATTTTGATGCCTCTTTGTTCAAAACCCAGTTTGCCTGTGAAGTGAAAGGCTTCGATGCAGCTAACTATATGGATCGCAAGGAAGCACGCAAAATGGACCTGTACACACAGTATGCCATTGCTGTTGCCAAGGAAGCTGTAACCGACTCGGGTATGGATCTTGAAAAAGAAGATTTGAACCGCATTGGTGTTATCTTTGGTGCCGGTATCGGTGGTATCCGTACTTTTGAAGAAGAAGTGGGCAACTATGCCATCAATAAAGAAAACGGTCCCAAGTTCAATCCGTTCTTCATCCCTAAGATGATTTCGGATATTGCTGCCGGACAAATTTCTATTCTGTATGGCTTCCATGGTCCCAACTATTCTACTTGTTCTGCTTGTGCCACATCTACCAACGCTATTGCCGACGCATTCAACTTGATTCGTTTGGGCAAAGCTAACGCCATCGTATCCGGTGGTTCGGAAGCTGCCATCTTTGGTTCGGGTGTAGGTGGTTTTAACGCAATGCACGCACTTTCTACCCGCAACGATTCTCCGGCTACCGCTTCACGTCCGTTTAGCGCAACCCGTGACGGATTTGTAATGGGCGAAGGCGGTGGTTGCTTGATTCTGGAAGAGCTGGAACATGCCAAAGCACGTGGAGCTAAGATTTACGCAGAAATTGCCGGTGTAGGTATGTCTGCCGATGCGCATCACCTTACTGCTTCGCATCCGGAAGGACTTGGAGCTAAATTGGTTATGCAAAATGCATTGGAAGATGCCGAGATGGATCCGACGGCTATCGACTATATCAACGTACACGGAACATCGACCCCGGTGGGTGATATTTCGGAATCAAAAGCTATCAAAGAAGTATTCGGCGAACATGCCTACAAGTTGAACATCAGCTCAACCAAGTCGATGACAGGTCACCTTCTGGGTGCTGCCGGCGCTGTAGAAGCTATTGCCAGTATTTTGGCCGTGAAGAACGACATCGTTCCTCCGACAATTAACCACGAAGAAGGCGACAACGACGAAAATATTGACTATAACCTCAACTTCACTTTCAACAAAGCACAGAAGCGTGAAGTACGAGTAGCCCTTTCGAATACATTCGGATTCGGCGGTCATAATGCTTGTGCTATCTTTAAGAAATACGCAGAGTAAAGTCGTGTTACGCAATCAAATAGATAAAGTAAGACTCCTGTTCCGCAAGGACAGAGAGTCTTATTTTTGTTTATACCGTATCCTCGGATTCTTCCCCCGCAACATCCGGTTGTATCAGGAAGCCCTGCTGCACAAGTCGTCGGCTATCCGTTCAGAGAAGGGGCGGTTGCTCAACAACGAACGTATGGAGTTTTTGGGCGATGCCATTCTTGATGCTATTATCGGTGACATTGTATACAATCATTTTGAAGGGAAACGGGAAGGGTTCTTAACCAATACCCGCTCTAAGATTGTGCAACGCGAAACGCTGAATAAGTTGGCGGTAGAAATCGGGCTGGACAAGCTTATCAAATACTCCCTTCGCTCCTCTTCGCACAACAGTTACATGTACGGCAATGCTTTCGAAGCATTTGTGGGGGCTATTTACCTGGATCAGGGGTACGACCGCTGCAAGTGGTTCCTGGAAACCAAAATCATCAATCGTCACATTGACCTGGATAAGCTCTCGCGTAAAGAGGTAAACTTCAAGTCGAAGCTGATTGAATGGAGCCAAAAGAATAAGATGGAGGTTTCGTTTGAGTTAATCAAACAGTCTATCGACAAGGACAACAACCCAGTATTTCACACCGAGATACATGTAGAAGGATGCCCTGCCGGCTCAGGTAACGGGTATTCCAAGAAAGAATCGCAACAACATGCCGCACAAATGGCATTGAAGAAAATCAAAAGCCAACCCGAGTTTATTGCCAAGATACGGGAGGCAAAGGAGCAAATGGCCCTTGAGAATGAACCCTCAGAGCCTGAACTATCCGAAGCAGACGCCCATTCGTCGGCCTTGGACAACTAAATCGTGTTCCTCGGTTACCAACTTCAACTTACCTGCTACTTCTTCTAAAGGAACGGACGATATTTCATTGCCCGTTAGCGTAATCATGCGCCCAAACTGGCCATTGGCAATTAGTTCGGCGGCATGCCCACCCATGCGGGTCGACAGGTTCCGGTCGAACGGCGTAGGCGAACCACCCCGCTGTATATACCCCAGCACCGTTTCACGGGCTTCGATACCCGTTTCCTGTTCAATAGCCCGGGCAATGTAGGCTCCGGCACGCTGTTTGCCATCGGTTTCAATACCCTCGGCTACCACCACAATGGAGTAAGGCTTCCCTTTATGTACACGCCCCATAATGGTATCCTTGATGGATGCCATGTTATAAGGAATCTCCGGCACCAGAATAACATCTCCCCCGCCTGCCATACCCGAGTAGAGGGCAATCCAACCCGCTTTATGGCCCATTACCTCAATAACCATCACCCGCTTGTGCGAGCTGGCGGTAGAGTGCAGGCGGTCGATGGCATCGGTGGCAATGCTTACCGCCGTATCAAAGCCGAACGAGAAGTCGGTTCCCCAGATATCGTTATCAATGGTTTTAGGAATAGAAACAATGTTTACGCCCAGTGCAGCAAACCGGGCGGCAGTTTTCTGTGTACCGTTGCCGCCGATGCATACCACACAATCCAGCCCCAGGTCGCGGATATTATCCATGATAATACGGGGTTTGTCTACATCGCCTCCCTTTTTAAACGGCTTTTCGCGCGAGGTTCCCAGGATGGTGCCGCCCAAATTGAGCAGTCCCGACAAGGAACGTTCCGTAAGTATCTCTGCCTCTTGAACGAGCAAACCTTGGAAGCCACCCTGAATGCCTATCACCTCCATTCCATAATGATTCACGGCTGCTTTGCACACCCCACGGATGGTAGCATTGATACCGGGACAGTCGCCCCCTGAAGTTAAGATACCTATTCTCATTTGTTTAATACACATTACTGCATTTAGGGAATATGTCCACTATAACAGACATTTTAACTTTATTTCCGTTGTAAAGATAGAAAAAAAAGATAAATAAGCTTACTTTTGCATGATTAATCATAGAAGTATGTAGTTGACAATGAATAGAACACAGCTTATCAGTAACGTATTCCGTTCCCGCCTTAAACAGATTGACCGTTATGCCACCTGTGCGGGCGAGCTTCAGGAACGCGTACTTACTCACCTCGTTGGTAAAGCCGCCCTTACTGAATGGGGTAAGAAATACGATTACAAAACCATTCGCAGCTACGAAGACTTCAGGAATCGCCTTCCCATACAAACGTACGAAGAGGTAAAACCTTACGTAGAGCGCCTGCGTGCCGGTGAGCAGAACCTGCTGTGGCCTTCGGAAATCCGTTGGTTTGCCAAATCATCGGGTACTACCAACGACAAGAGTAAGTTTCTTCCGGTAAGTAAAGATTCATTGTTCGATATTCACTACAAAGGCGGAGGCGATGCCGTAGCCACTTACCTGCGCAACAATCCCGACAGCCGCTTCTTCAATGGCAAGGGGTTGATACTGGGAGGCAGCCACAGCCCCAACCTGAGTTCTAACCACAGCCTGGTGGGCGACCTCTCGGCTATCCTCATTCAAAATGTAAGTCCGCTGGTAAACCTTATTCGCGTACCCAGCAAGCAAATTGCCCTGATGAGCGAATGGGAAACCAAGATTGAAGCCATTGCCAACAGCACCATCCACACCAATGTTACCAACCTGTCGGGTGTTCCGTCATGGTTCCTGGTACTTATCAAACAAATCTTAGCGAAAACGGGGAAGCATACCCTGGAAGAGGTATGGCCCAACCTGGAGGTATTCTTTCACGGAGGCGTGGCATTTACCCCCTACCGCGAACAGTACAAGCAGGTTATTCAAAGCCCCAAGATGCACTACGTAGAAACGTACAATGCCTCGGAAGGGTATTTTGGTACGCAAGACGACCCTACCGACCCGGCTATGTTGCTGATGATTGACTACGGTATCTTCTACGAGTTTATGCCGATGGAAGACTTTGAAAAGGAGAACCCGCGTACCTATTGCCTCGAAGAGGTAGAACTGGATAAGAACTACGCCCTGATTATCTCCACTTCCAGCGGACTGTGGCGGTATATGATAGGCGACACGGTTAAGTTTACCTCCAAGAACCCTTATAAGTTCATTATTACCGGCCGTACCAAGCACTTCATCAATGCTTTTGGCGAAGAGTTAATTGTGGATAATGCCGAGAAGGGACTTGCCAAAGCCTGCGCTGCTACAGGCGCCCAGGTCAGCGAGTACACCGCTGCTCCGGTATTTATGGACGAGAACGCCAAATGCCGCCACCAATGGCTCATTGAATTTGCGCAAATGCCCGATTCCATCGAGAACTTTGCCCGTATACTGGACGATACGTTGAAAGAAGTAAATTCCGATTACGAAGCCAAACGCTGGAAAGATATTGCCTTGCAACCGCTTGAACTTATTGTGGCGCGCCCGCAACTGTTCCATGACTGGTTGGCGGGGAAAGGGAAGCTGGGCGGACAACACAAGGTACCCCGTTTGAGTAATACCCGCGAACACATCGAACAGATGTTAGCGCTCAATAATCCCACCGCCTAACACCAACCCCTCTTTGTAAAAGGCTGCTGCCTGACCGGCGGCAATGGCTGCCAACGGTTCGTGCAACTGTACATGCAACCGCCCATCAGATTGCAACGTTACGGTACAGCGATTGGCTTGCTTGCGGTAGCGAATCTTCACAATTACGTCATCGTGCCCCAACAGCCGGGCTTCGTCTACGATGTTCCACACTTTCAGCACCATCTCCATGCGCTCCAGGGCTTGCAACGGAGCCAATACTACTTCGTTACGCAGCGGATCAATAGACTTTACAAAGACGGCTCTGTTGAGGTGAATGCCCAATCCTCGCCGTTGCCCGATGGTATAGAACGGATAGCCCTCGTGATGAGCTATAAAACGGCCCTTTTCATCGAGAAATCGTCCTTTATCAAGCGGTGCCAACACGTTGCATGGCACCTCTTTTCGCAGGAAGCTCCGGTAATCCATGGGGCAGAAACAAACCCCCAGGCTATCCCGCTTTACCGACACCTTCTCAAATCCCCTTGCAGCAGCCAGCGCGCGGGCTTCGGGTTTCGTCATCTCCCCCATGGGTAGTAACATACGGTGCAGAATATCCTGCGGCAATCCCCACAGGAAGAACGACTGATCTTTATCCTTATCCGCCGCCGGGGCGATGTAATACTTGCCATCAAACCCGGTTTTGCGCACGTAATGTCCGGTTGCAATGTAAAAGATACCCTTTTCATCGGCAATCTTTGCCAACAACGGCCATTTCAGGTAGTTATTACAGAGGGTGCAGGGAACCGGGGTACGACCTGCCATGTATTCACGGATAAAGTATTCCACAATCTGCCGGCGAAACACCTCGCGGGCATCGTAAGTAATATGCTCTATCCCTAAACGATCAGCCAGTTCACGGGCATCGTCCAGGTACGCGGTAGCCTCGTCTTTCTCATAAAAACGAAAGGTTACCCCCGTTACCTCGTAACCGGCGTCCTGCAATAGCATGGCAGCTACCGAACTGTCGGTACCGCCACTCATACCTAATAATACACGTTTGTTATCGTTCATAACTGCGTGTAAAGTTACGTTTAAACTTCTTTTTTAGCAAGTAATACCTCTTTTCTTGCCTTTATTTACTCTTTTTCAAACGATAATTAAGTGAGCCCACCCGGCAGGGCCCATGGGTTCACCCAGCAGGGCTCATCGTCCCACCCGGGCGGGCTGATGGGCCCTGCCGGGTGGGACGAATTAACCAAGGCTTAAAAACAAGTAAATAGCTGATTATAATCACATTATAAACCAATAAAAAACTAATTCCAAACGGTTATTATTGCCCATTTACACAAGGTGATAGATGATAGATGCGGGTGATAGATAAAACAGCATCTATCATCAAATATCTTTTTAATAATCAACAACTTACAACATTTGGTGATAGGTGATAGATGCAAATCAATTTTATTATGAAAGTCGGATTATCTTTCCATAACTCAATGAAGTTTCAGACAAAAGTGCGCCAAAGTACTCCGCATATAAAGAATTTGTACTAACTTTGTGTCTTTAAATGAGATAAAACAAAAACAATATGGAACATCAACTCACCATTTACAATACTTTAGACAGGAAAAAGGAACTGTTTGTTCCCTTGCATGAACAGCATGTAGGAATGTACGTGTGCGGTCCCACCGTGTACGGTGATGCTCACCTGGGGCATGCCCGCCCTGCCATTACGTTCGACGTACTGTTCCGCTACCTTACCCACCTGGGTTATAAAGTACGCTATGTACGCAACATTACTGATGTAGGCCACCTGGAACATGATGCCGACGAAGGAGAAGATAAAGTAGCCAAGAAGGCGCGCCTGGAACAAGTGGAGCCAATGGAAATTGTGCAGTTCTACCTCAACCGCTATCACGATGCCATGCGGGCGCTCAACGTGTTGCCCCCCAGCATCGAACCGCACGCTTCGGGACATATCATTGAACAGATTGAACTGGTGAAGAAGATTCTCGATGCAGGCTATGCCTACGAGAGCCAGGGTTCGGTGTACTTCGATGTCGTTAAATACAACAAAGACCATCATTACGGCAAGCTCTCGGGACGTAACCTGGATGATGTGCTGAATACCACCCGCGACCTGGACGGACAAAGCGAAAAGCGCAACCCCGCCGACTTCGCCCTGTGGAAATGTGCCCAACCGGAGCACATCATGCGCTGGCCTTCGCCCTGGAGCGACGGGTTCCCCGGATGGCATGCCGAATGTACCGCTATGGGACGTAAGTACCTGGGTGAGCATTTCGACATTCACGGCGGTGGTATGGACCTTATCTTCCCGCACCACGAATGTGAGATAGCCCAATCGGTAGCTTCTCAGGGAGACGATATGGTACACTACTGGGTACACAACAACATGATTACCATCAACGGAACCAAGATGGGCAAGTCGCTTGGCAACTTCATTACGTTGGATGAGTTCTTTAACGGCTCGCACAAGTTGCTTACACAGGCATACAGTGCCATGACCATCCGCTTCTTCATCCTGCAAGCGCACTACCGCAGCACGGTCGATTTCAGCAACGAAGCCCTGCAAGCCTCCGAAAAGGGATTGCAACGTTTGTTGGAAGCGGTTGCCAATTTAGATAAGATTACTCCATCGGCCGCATCGACCATTGATGTAAAAGGCTTACGCGCCCAATGTGCCGAAGCCATGAACGACGACCTGAATACACCGATTGTTATCTCGCACCTGTTTGATGCTACACGCGCCATCAATAATGTAATAGCCGGCAACAACACCATTTCCGCCGACGACCTGAAAGAACTGAAAGAGGTATTCCATCTCTACATGTTCGATATACTGGGATTGAAGGAGGAAACCGGTTCGAGCGACGGTCGCGAAGCTGCCTACGGCAAAGTAGTAGATATGCTGTTGGATCAGCGCATGAAGGCCAAAGCCAACAAGGATTGGGCTACCTCGGACTTGATTCGCAACGAACTCACCGCCCTGGGATTCGAAATAAAAGATACCAAAGACGGTTTCGAATGGAAGTTAAATAAATAAGATGAACGCAAAAGAATTCTTTAAAAACGACTTATTTGCCACCGGCGTAGGCATTGAATTACTCGAAATACGGGAAGGATACGGCAAAGCATCACTTGTAATAGGCCCGCAACACCTCAATGCAGGCGGAAATACCCAGGGAGGAGCCGTGTTTACATTGGCCGATTTGGCACTGGCCGCCGCCTCTAACTCGCACGGCAAACTGGCGGTTTCGCTCTCATCAAGCATCACGTTCCTGCGAGGCAGCGGAGTAGGCGATACACTTATTGCCGAAGCTCGCGAACGGTACACAGGACGCAGTACCGGGTATTATCAGATTGATGTAACGAATCAGGAGGGTGTACTAATAGCCTCCTTTGAGTCGAGCGTATTCCGCAAAGACCACCCGCTACCATTTACTTTATAAAAGAAATAAGCCAACTAAGTTTTAGTTGGCTTATTTCTTTTATTTATCCACAATGGAAGTCATGGGATGGCGCATGCCACTGGAACTCTTCAGGAAAGCCTTGGCGGAACCAAAGTTGAGATACAAGTCGAGCCGGATAGGCAGGTGGTTCTTATCGTCCGAGATGTAGAAGGTAATCACCTCTTTCTCTTTTCCTTTTTTATATTCAACCAACGAAAACACCAGGCACTTGTAGGTGGTATCATTCTCGGCTGTAATCTTTTTGGGGCCACGGTATATCAATGTTTGCTCTTCTACCTGACGGCCGGTAGCCATGGGGAACTTGATACGTTGCCCTACAGTATAGTCGGCAGGGTTATATGAGCGTGCCTGTGCCAGGATGCTCAGCATATCATGAATGCAACGGCTGTCGCTTTGCTCGGTTTCTACAATCTCCCCATCCTGGTATACACGCTTTTGGTTGGCATATGTTACACCATCGCGGTGCGAAAACCAGGCCTCATCTACTGTATAACGCTTCCCCTCTTCGGCTCCTTTACGGAAATAACGCGGTTCCAACCGTTCGCTGATTACACTGGTCAGGGTATCACGCATTTTGAAGAAGAAGTCCGCCTTCTTGCTACCGATAGCCAGCAGGTTAATGCGATAGGCGGGTTTCGATTGGTATGTAGTGGCATTCGTGGTAAGACTGGCAATACCTGCCTTTACCCAAACAAACTTCCAGTTGAAGTACAAGTCGTACATCACGTGCTCGCCCGACTTAAACGCATCGTTCTGCGCCTCGCATTGGGCACGTAACGGAGCCGAAAAGACCAGGCACAGTGCCATTAAAAGTCCGGCTACCCCACAACGTATATTATCTCCGGGTTTGGTTACGGTTGCTATTCGTTTGGTTATCTCTGCTTTTCTTTTTCTTGTCTTCATCAGGTTTTTGCTTTTTTAGTTCATTAGGTTTCTGTTTATCCAGGGGCAGTTCATGTATATTCCAATCCTGACTATATTCCCAATTGGCTTTCACATCGATGATAGCCGGATAGTAGAACACTTCGTCAGGCTGACGTTTTTCGGCATAGTTACCCGTGTCCCACATACCGTTACCATTGGTATCGTTAATGAGGCGGGCACAATATTTAGCGGGATTCAGGAAGTAGAAGATAGCTTCACCATCTTCTACCCGGCGGCGGCGCAGCACTTTATCCTGCGGATCGAGCAATTCAACAAAGGCACTGGGTCCGGCCCCTGTAATAACAAACTTAATCTCGCCGTACTCATCTTCCTTGCGTACCTTGAAGGCCTGTTTCAGTTTGTTGGTATGTAGTCCGTAGATGCCCGTAAATGCAAGCGAGTCGGCTTCAAACTCATACTCGCTTCCCGGAGTCCAATCGTAATACACATTAAACCGCCGTTCAAACAGCGAATCCTGTTCCAGGTCGAATGGTATATCTTTCCATAGTGTATCTACCTTTTGCCTCAGATGGAGCATCTCCGCCCGGCACGAATCAACAGGTTCGTCAAAGGTCAGCGTAATAAAATCGTACACATCCATCGACGAAGGAATATGGCTCGACATCGGGAGTAAAGGCGTTGGTGCAGGTTTATCCAGCTCGTCCTTTTTCTTCTTCTTTTTGGGTTCCTCTTTTATGGGCTGCTTCTTTGCCACCAGATTCAATGTATCGGTACGCGGCACCAGGTTATTTAACGTATCCGTATATAAATAGTTCAAGCTCAGCGATAAGGTATCCTGCTTATACAACAGAGAGTCTCGTATCCAATAGTGAATGGTATCGTTAAGCAATGCCTTCTCAACAATAAAGGCATTTTGTTCGTCAAAGTTCAACCCTTTCAGGAGTGGCAAGGTATCGGCAGGAGCCGAGAAGTAGAAGCTGAACTTTTGCGGAGTAAGCCGTTCGCTTTTGACAAGGTATTGAAAGCGTGAAGCTTCTTTGAAAGAACGCAGAATCACATCATCGGGCAAGTAATGCGTGTAGCCACGCTCCGTGATAGTATCGATGGTAAGTGAATCGACCCAAAGTGTATCTTGCCGCATGCGCCCTTCCATAGTAGGAATAATGAGTGAATCCTTAAACGCAATTACCTCACTCTTCTGCGAGAAAGTATAGTTTTGGTCGCTATCCATGAGCCCGAAGATGTGGTACTTACCCGGTGAGACACCCCGGATACGGAAGTGTCCGCGGCTGTCGGTACGCCCCACGCGGTCAAAAGGCAAGGTTGTAAAAGCCGAGTCGGCAAGGTTGGAATGCAATCCCACCAGGATGCCCTTTACCGGTTCCAGGTTTGAAGCATCAAGCACTGTACCCGCCACCTGCATGGTATCAATCACGCTGCCTGTAGAGAATGTAAATGTAAAATCGCCCAGGGGATTACCTTCATTATTATCGACAATACCATCCGAGAAGTCGATGGTATAGGTAGTATTGAGTTTCAGGGTATCAAGCAGGTTAACGGTAATCTTTTTACCACCCGGCTTAATCTCGGGTTGCTTTACCTGCGGCGGCGAGATAACTACTTTCTCGTTAGCCTTTTCCAGCTTAATGAACTCATCAAACTCGATAACAACCCGTTTCTTGTTATAGTTCAAAGCCCCGGCTGCCGGCGTACTGCCAATAAATCGAGGTGGTGTTTCGTCGATAGGACCACCATCCGGATGACCTATGCTGGCACATGAATAAAGTATGACTGCCGCAGCCGCTACTCCCCATGAGTCACGAACAAATTGTCTGATTTTATGTTTCTTGCCATATAACATGGTGCAAAAATAAAGGTTCTTCCTCAATAAACGATATACTTCACACTTATTAATAAAAATAGCTTCAGATAATGAAGCTTTCCAAACGTTCTACCGATTGATAAAACAATACTAAATAGGTGAAAACATAGTTAAAAAAACAGGTTTTAAAAAACAAGTTAACATAAATCGAGTACTTTTGCGCCGAAAACTTAAAGACACCCGTTGGGTTTTTACCTTGTTTACCCTTAGATTCTAATACCTATACGTTACATAAAATTATCACAAAACATTGAATATAAATAAAAAGATGAAAAGTAAAATTGTTTTAGCAATCTGTTGCCTATCGCTCTTCGGATGCGGGCAAAAGGGACAAATGGGAATGGGTGGCGTACCGGAATACAGCGTTATGACGGTAGAACCAACAAACAGCGAATTAAAAAGTTCGTACCCTGCCATTATTAAAGGTAAACAGGATATTGAAATCCGTCCGCAGGTGGCCGGGTTCATTACCAAAGTGTGTGTAGACGAAGGTGCAACCGTACACAGAGGTCAGCCCCTGTTCATTATCGATCAGGTTCAGTACCAGGCAGCCGTAGAATCGGCCAAAGCTGCTGTTGAAGTAGCAAAAGCTGCTGTATCTACTCAACAGCTTACCGTAAACAACAAGCGCGAGTTGCTTAAAAAGGATATTATCAGCCAGTACGATATGCAAATGGCCGAAAACCAGTTAGCTTCCCAGCAAGCCTCTCTGGCACAAGCTCAGGCACAATTAACCAACGCTCGCCAAAACCTGGCATATACCACGGTAACCAGTCCGTCGGACGGTGTGGTAGGTACCATCCCCTTCCGTGTGGGTAGCTTGGTGAGCGCATCTATCGCTACGCCGCTTACTACCGTATCTGATATTTCGGAAATGTACGTGTACTTCCCCATGACCGAGAAACAATTGCTCAACCTCACCCGCGAAGGCGGTTCTGTAAAGGACCTGCTTGCCAAGATGCCGCCCGTTGAGTTGCAATTAATCGACGGAAGCATTTACGATCAAACCGGTAAGATTGAAACCCTGAGCGGCGTCATCGACCAAACTACGGGTGCCGTAACCATGCGTGCTACCTTCCCCAACAACAAAAACATACTTCGCAGCGGCGGTACAGGTGTCGTAATGATTCCTTACACTGAAGCCAATGCTCTGGTGATTCCTCAGAAAGCAACCTACGAAATCCAGAACAAGAAATTCGTATACGTGCTGACCGACAGCACAACGGTGAAGACAACCGAAATCAATGTATTCCCAATTAACAACGGACAACAGTTTGTAGTAACCGAAGGATTGAAAGCGGGCGACAAAGTGGTAACCGAAGGTGTAGGCACCAGCGTGAAAGACGGAATGAAGATTCAACCTAAAGAAAACAAGTAAACAATGAGACTCGATAGATTTATCAATCGCCCGGTACTCTCAACGGTGATTTCCATTTTCATCGTTATTTTAGGTATCTTGGGACTTGTTACTTTACCTATAACCCAGTATCCGGACATTGCTCCGCCTACTATCCAGGTAAGTACCTCTTATACGGGTGCCGACGCACAAACCGTATTGAACAGCGTAATCGCCCCGCTGGAAGAAGAAATAAACGGTGTGGAAAACATGATGTATATGACATCTACTGCTACCAACACCGGTAGTGCTTCAATCACAGTATACTTTAAACAAGGTACCGACCCCGATATGGCCGCGGTAAACGTGCAGAACCGTGTAGCTAAAGCACAAAGTTTGCTGCCTGCCGAAGTAACCAAGGTGGGTGTAATTACCAGCAAACGCCAAACGAGTATGTTGATGGGGTTTGCCCTTTACAGCTCGGATGATAAGTATGACATGGAGTTCCTCGAGAACTATGCCAAGATTAACCTCATCCCGCAGGTACAACGTGTAAACGGTGTGGGTGAAGCCATGGTAATGGGTTCTGATTACTCCATGCGTATCTGGCTCAAGCCCGACGTAATGGCTCAGTACAAACTGATGCCGAGTGACATCACTGCCATCCTTGCCGAACAGAATATTGAAGCGGCTCCGGGACAATTCGGTGACCAGGGTAACCAGGCATTCCAATATGTAATGCGTTATAAAGGCCGTTTGCAGACTGAAGAACAGTTTGGCGACATGGTTATCCGTGCCACTCCCAACGGAGAAGTGTTGCGCCTGAAAGATGTAGCCACTGTTGAGCTGGGGCGTCTTACTTACGGTTTCCAGAATACGGTAAACGGACATGCCAGTATCACTGCCATGATTTTCCAGACAGCCGGTTCTAATGCTACCGAAATTGTAGGCGACATCAAAACATTGTTGAAAAATGTAGAAAAAGACCTTCCTCCCGGTGTAAAGGTAGAAATCCTCATGGATACCACCGACTTCTTGTATGCTTCTATCGACGAGGTAATTAAAACCTTGATTGAAGCCTTCTTATTGGTGTTCATCGTGGTATACGTTTTCTTGCAGGACTTCCGTTCTACGTTGATTCCTACCATCGCCATCCCTGTATCATTGATTGGTACTTTCTTCATCCTGAACCTCATCGGGTTTAGTGTGAACTTGCTGACGCTGTGTGCTATGATTCTCGCCATCGCCATCGTGGTGGACGACGCCATCGTCGTCGTCGAGGGTGTCCATGCCAAGTTAGACCAGGGCTATAAGTCGGCCCGGTTAGCTTCCATTGATGCCATGAGCGAACTGTCGGGTGCTATCCTTTCTATTACCTTGGTAATGATGTCGGTGTTTATCCCCGTAAGCTTCATGTCGGGAACATCGGGTACTTTCTACCGCCAGTTCGGTTTAACAATGGCCTTCGCCATCGGTCTGTCGGCATTAAATGCCTTGACACTGACCCCGGCCTTGTGCGCCATCCTGTTGAAACCTCACCAGGAACACGATGAAGAGGGTAAACCCAAGAAGATGAGCATGGCCAAACGGTTCCACACTTCATTCAACACCTTCTACGATGGTATCCTGAAACGGTACAAGAACGGAGTGCTCCACTTCATCCAACACCGTTGGCTGGCATTCGGAAGCGTGGTGGTAGCGGTTGTTGCCCTGGTTGCCCTGATGGCTTATACTCCTACCGGATTGGTTCCTAACGAAGATACAGGTACGGTATTCGTGGTAGTAGACCTTCCGCCGGCAACTTCCATGGAACGCACTACAGCGGTAATGAACGAGGTAGACCAGCTATTGGGTGCTACTCCCGCCATCAAGAGCCGTACTCAGATTATCGGATACAGCTTCCTGGCCGGTCAGGGTAACAACTACGGTACGTTTATCTGTAAGTTAAAAGACTTCGACAAACGCGGAAAGGGTGAAGATGTAAATACTGTTATCGGTAAGCTCTATATGCAAACCAAAATGGGAATCAAAGATGCCCGCGTGCTGCTGTTTGCTCCGCCAATGATTCCGGGATATAGTATCACCAATGGTTTCGAGCTTAACTTACAGGATAA
>JAVBVL010000115.1:0-7871 GCA_031554285.1 Bacteroides sp. | reverse complement strand
TTTAATAATGCACCTTGCTTTCTCTATTTCTCTTTTATATTGGTTGCTGTTTTTCTTGAGGAAAGAGTTTAATAGTACAACGGTTTTAGCTTCCATAAAGTTGGGATTATCGGCAGCAATGAGCATAGTTCTATGTTCATTGCTGCCTACGGAAACTCTTACCTCGTACAACTCGGTTCCTTGTATCTTTTTTACAAACTTCTCATTGACCACTTTAACCGTCTTAATTAGTTGTATGGCATAGTTGTATTTAGTTTGAGTACGGCTGTCTAATACTTGAAAGTACTCGTCAAATTCCGGCGTTTTTAGTACTTTACGTAGCTCTTTATCGTTTATTTCCATGACGCAAAAGTAATATATATATTACATGTTGTATGTGTTTGGCTGAATAATTATTATTCGTTAACGCTTACTGCACGGTGTTGGAGCATGAAAATGCCCCTGTTTTGCAACGGTAATTGCAACACAGGGGCACGTGTACACTGGGGATATCCGGTTAGAGCATAGCTGCCATTTTGCGTATTTCAGCCAAACGTGCAGCCAATGTTTTATCATTGCTTGCCATTTGTAAGTTGTATTTCGTTTGGATATTGATAAGGGAGTAAGCCGGGATATCTAATGCCGCTTCAAACATCAGGGCTGTGGAGGTGGTAATAGGACGCCGCCCATTAAGTATATCGTTCAAAATTTTATACGATACACCCATTTGCTTTGCCAACAGAGCTTGTGAAATTTTACGGTATTCAATTTCATCTTTCAACACCTCACCGGGATGTGTTGCGCTAAACCCGAATTTCAGAGTTGCCATAACTTATTTATTTATAGTGATTCGATAATTCTATGATAGTACATATAGTTACAACTGTTTCGGAAGCAACTTTAGTTGTTTTGAACTCAATTCGGTATTGGTCGTTTACTCTAACCGACTCTAACCCTTCCTTGTCACCATGCAGGGCTTCGTATCGTAAACTGTGATACCGGAAGAGGTCTTCCACCATTGCTACAGATTCAAGAACGTCAATTGTTCTTCGGTATTTTGCTGCAATTTGTGGCTGAAAACGATATTTTTTGTTGGTTGTTTTACCGGTTAGGTATAACTCTTCCAAATATACTTTATCAAACTTGATTTCCATAGTGTTTCTTCATTCTCTGCAAAGGTAATTCTTTATTTTGAAACTCCACAAAAAAAGTGGACTTCTTGTGCGCTCTTTAGCTTTTTTAAGTTGTTTTATCGATAAAGTGGGGCAGGCTATCCTCCCGGCTCCCCCAAATACTTCACAATGATTTTCACTTCGCGCGGTGTGTAGCACTGCCGGTACTTGTTATACCCCACGGCTTGCAGCTCCTCACGCAGTGGGGCATTGTGGCGTATCCACCGCGACAGGGTGTTCATGGCGTTGGTAACACACTCGGCCGAGCAATATAGCATGGCAAGTTCGGCTTTACGGTAGGGACGGATGGGGAAGGGGGCAAGGTCATTGGGTAACTGGTGCATAATCAATTCGTTTACAGGTTATTATTCTGTCTTAAAGGTAATCATTCTGCGGGTATTATGCAAGTGTTTGTATGGGTAATTTGTTGGTAATCTGCGGTTTGTTGGTGTTTGCCTGCAACCTACTGCCACCTGCTGCCAATGTGGGTCAATGTGTGCAACCTACTTCGACCTCCTTCAACCTCCTTCATTGGGTGGCGGGCATGCCGTACCTTTGCATCATCATTAAAAGAAAGCGCAATCAATGGTGATAAACAAAAACAATTTATTCATTAAAAAAAAGAAAGGAAAAAAATTATGTCAGTAGCATTTAAAAAGATTCTTCGTAAAACGCCGGGCGATAAAACCGGCAAAGGTAAGTTTCATCCGCGCCTGGTAACCATGGGGCAAACGGTGGACGTGTACAAAATGGCATACGCCATGCAAAAGCGTACGGGGCTTTCGCAAGCTCAACTGCAAGGCGTATTGCTGTGCTTTGTAGATATTATGCGGGAGATGTTGTTCAACGGGCATGCGGTGAATATACGCGACTTCGGGGTGTTCCGCCTGGGCTCCAGCTCGGTGGGCAGCGAGAAGGAAGAGGATTGTACGGCAGATAAAATTCGCTCGGTGCGTATCTTGTTCCGTGCCTCTGTCAACGTGAAGCCCATGCTCGATGCCACCACCCGTACGCCTGGTGAGAAGATTGACTTCATCGATATTGTGGAGGCTCTAAAGAAGAAAGAGAAGGATGATGGCGACGAGGCTGTAGACCCGTTGGCCAAGTAATTAACCCGGTAAAGAACGTGGAAAGGAGGTGTTTGACGTGTTGAAACAATTACCCTGGCGAACCATCTTGAAGGTGATAGCGGCAGCCATAACGGCGGTATTAGGTACATTGGGCTTGCAGGCCATGAACTAATACGCAAAGAGCACAAAGGAATCGGTAGCCTTTGTGCTTTTTTTGTATGTAAAAGTTGGTTTGTTTTATCAAAATGATTGAGAATTCGATTATATTTGCATGAAATTAACCATGAAAACTAAACAAAGTATGAAATCTGAAGAAATTAAAAATCTTTTTGAGCGTTTTGAAGAAGCCTCTTTCTTGTATGAAGGCATCGAGTGTTGGAGTGCACGCGATATGTATGAAATGCTGGGTTATACACAATGGCGCAACTTTACCCATGTGGTGGAAAAAGCCAAAGAAGCATGCAAAAATGCCTCTGGGGCTATTGTGAATCATTTTGCTGACGTCAGCAAAACGATAGCTATGCCTAAAGGTGCCGAGAAAGAGGTTGACGATATTATGCTGACTCGTTACGCCTGTTACCTGATTGCCCAAAACGGCGACCCTCGAAAGGAGCCTATCGCCTTTGCGCAAACTTATTTTGCCGTTCAAACACGCCGTGCCGAGCTGGTGGAGCAGCGTCTCTTAGAAGTTGAACGCGTGCGTGCCCGTACCAAACTGCAGGAAACCGAGAAACATTTATCCGGAATTCTGTATGAGCGTGGGGTGAACGATAAAGATTTTGCAATCATCCGCTCCAAAGGCGACCAAGCACTTTTCATGCTAAACACAGCCCAGCTCAAACGAAAGTTGGGGGTACCCGATAACCGTCCGGTAGCCGACTTTCTGCCTACTATCAGCATAAAAGCCAAAGACCTGGCAGCTGAAATGACCAGCGTTAATATTCAAACAAATAACCTGCGGGGAGTACCACCCATTGAGCAGGAGCATGTAGATAATAATAGCGCCGTGAGAAAGATGTTGATAGAGCGGGGCATTGTTCCCGAGCAGCTTCCGCCCGCTGAGGATATAAAAAAGGTAGAGCGGAGGCTAAAAAGCGAAGAGAAGAAAGCCCTTTCAAACCGTGACAAGTTGTAGTAGAGTGGATGTCGCAGGACATAGAGCGTGTTTTTGTGATACAGGGGAGAGGAAAATGGAATAATGTAAAAAGGCTGTTTCGAACGTATCGAAACAGCCTTTTGTTAGTTCTATGAGAGGGGCGTTAATTACAGCGTTACACCTGTCTTAAAGATGGCAATTTCGCGGTAACCCTTCTTTTCGTTGTTTACCAACTCGCCACTGGCAACGCGAATAATGTAGTCGATGAAGCGTTCGCAGGTGGTTTCCATGGGTTCGTTCTCAACAATCACTCCGGCGTTGAAGTCAATCCAGCCCGGCTTATTGGCGGCCAGGGTAGAGTTGGTTGAAATCTTCATGGTAGGCACAAAGGTACCGAACGGTGTACCGCGACCGGTGGTGAACAACACCATGTGGCAACCGCAAGCAGCCAGGGCGGTAGAGGCAACCAGGTCGTTACCCGGAGCCGAGAGCAGGCTCAGGCCCTTTACCTGCAGGCGTTCGCCGTACGGCATTACACCCGATACAAGGCTCTTTCCGCATTTCTGTGTACAGCCCAGGGCTTTCTCTTCGAGGGTAGAGATACCGCCGGCTTTGTTACCCGGAGAGGGGTTTTCGCCAACGGGCTCATTGTGCGAGAGGAAGTATTCCTTGAAGTCGTTGATGAGGTGAACGGTTTGGTCGAACAGTCCCCGGTTCTCGCAACGGTTCATCAGGATGGTTTCGGCACCAAACATTTCGGGAACCTCGGTGAGTACGCTGGTACCGCCTTGTGCAATGAGGAAGTCGGAGAACATACCCAGCAGCGGGTTGGCGGTAATGCCCGAGAAACCGTCGGACCCACCACACTTAAGGCCCACGCGCAGTTCCGACAAGGGAACATCTACACGTTGGTCTTTGATGGCTTTGGCATACAGTTCGCGCAGGAGTACCATACCGTCTTCGTACTCGTCGCCCACCTTTTGGGTAACCATGAACGATACACGGTCTTTGTCGTAATCGCCCAGGAACTCGCGGAATACATCGGGTTGGTTGTTTTCACAGCCCAGACCCACTACCAGTACGGCGCCTGCATTGGGATGCAATACCATATCGCGCAGAATCTTCTTGGTGTTCTCGTGGTCGTCGCCCAACTGTGAGCAGCCGTAGTTATGCGGGAAAGCAACAATGGCATCTACGCCTTTGCCTTCGGTTTCGCGACGTAGGCCTTCGGCAAGTTGGTTGATAATACCGTTTACACAGCCTACGGTAGGGATAATCCATATTTCGTTACGTACACCCACCTGACCGTTCTTACGGCGGTAACCTTTGAAGGTTAAGTCCTTCTTGGCAATGCCCAGGGATACCTCAACGGGATTGTAGGTATAGTCCAGCAATCCGGCAAGGTTGGTGCGGATGTTGTTTTCGTTCATCCAGTCGCCTTGGCGCTTGGCTTGTGTAGCGTGTCCGATGGGATAACCGTACTTGATTACGTTGTCGCCTTCGGCAAAGTTTTGTAAAGCGAATTTATGACCGGCAGGTACATCTTCGGTGAGTGTAACAGCGATGCCATCTACTGATAGTTTCTCGCCTGCAGTGAGGCTTTCAATAGCCACAGCCACGTTATCGGCCGGATTAATCTTTAAATACTTTGTTTCCATGATGTGTTTATTTTTTATTGTAATAATCAATCGTCTCTACTGTTAACAAATCAATGGGCATATAGTTAATGCAATTGACTTCTTTCTTGAAGATAAGGTAGTCGCACAGTGTCTTTACGCTGTTGAAACCCTGCACCTCGGGTTGTTGGGCGATGAGGAACGAAACGCTGCCTTGCTTAACGCAGGCTACGTTACGGTCGAGCAAGTCGTACCCGATGAGCTGGAAATCATTTAATTGGCGGCTTTCAAGGTATTCGCCAATGATATATACCTTGGAGTTGAAGGTAATGCCGGTAGATACGGTGGGATGCTCGCGGAAGAATTCATCTAACATGTGGGCATCGCTGTCACTGCTTTCTACCTGGAGGTCGAGTACAAGAATCTTGCATGAGGGATGGTGCTCGCTCATGTACTGGCGGAACCCTTTCTCGCGGTTCATCTGCTGGTTGGAGCCCACATTACCCTGGTGGCTCTTGCGGAAAATCACAATTTCCTGTTGCCCACCTGCCAGTAACATGAGCATGCGGGCGGCAAAGTATCCGCTCTGGTGCGAGTTCTGTCCGTAAAATGCCAACGGGGGAATTTCCTTGATATTGGAGTCTATATATATATAAGGTATATCGTTGGCAGTAAGCTGCTGGGTAAGTGCCTGGGTGTGCTCGGGTGCCGTAGGCGATACAATGACTCCGTCGGGGTGCATCTCGACAATGGTTTGACCTGCCGA
Organism: Bacteroides sp.; assembly: GCA_031554285.1. Lineage (GTDB taxonomy): Bacteria > Bacteroidota > Bacteroidia > Bacteroidales > Bacteroidaceae > Bacteroides. The sequence continues at coordinate 2,172 of JAVBVL010000115.1, read as the reverse complement.
TACGAACGAATGGTAATCGTACGGGTCATAATAAGTAATGTGTACCGAGGTGTGGAAGTCCGAATACGCCGAAACAGCCTCCTTGATACCTTTCTCTACTGCCGTCCAGTACTCGCCTTCCAGGTGCATGGGCAACAGGCAGGCAAAGGTGTACTTTTTATTGGAGGCCAATGCACTGGCATACATATTGGGCTGATAGTCCAACTGCTTCAATATTTCCTCTACGCGCAGCTTGCTTGCTTCGGATACGCCACTGCGACCGTGAATAACCCGGTCTACTGTACCAACAGAGACATCTGCCAGGCGGGCAATGTCTTTAATTCTGATTCTTTCCGGTAATTTGTTCATAAATTAGCCCCTTTGTGCACGAACACAATAATAAATTAATTTTTTTCGATACAAATATATGACATTTTTTGTAATTACGAAAATTGTTGTATCTTTGTGCCCGCACACGATACTTATGGAATACACGGTAAAATTAAAGTAGTTTCCATAATATCAGTGACTTAGGATATAAAATGATAAATTGAAACTAAAACAATAATAACTTATTTTATTAAAACAACGAATTATGGGAAAGAAAGTCGTTACTTTAGGCGAGATCATGCTTAGATTGTCAACTCCGGGAAACACTCGTTTCGTACAATCTGATTCTTTTGATGTGGTGTATGGTGGTGGTGAGGCTAACGTTGCAGTAAGCTGTGCCAACTACGGTCACGAGGCATATTTTGTTACTAAGTTGCCCAAGCACGAAATTGGCCAGTCGGCTGTAAATGCTTTGCGTAAGTATGGTGTGAAGACCGACTTTATTGCCCGTGGCGGCGACCGTGTAGGTATCTATTACCTCGAGACAGGTGCTTCTATGCGTCCCAGCAAGGTTATTTACGACCGTGCCGACTCTTCAATCGCTAAGGCTACTGCTGCCGATTTCGATTTTGACGCTATCATGAAGGGTGCCGATTGGTTCCACTGGTCGGGTATTACTCCCGCTATCTCGGATGCTGCTGCCGAACTGACTAAGTTGGCTTGCGAAGCTGCCAAACGTAACGGTGTAACTGTATCGGTTGACTTGAACTTCCGTAAGAAACTGTGGACAAAAGAAAAAGCTCAATCAATTATGCGTCCGTTGATGCAGTATGTTGACGTATGTATCGGTAACGAAGAAGATGCTGAACTTTGCTTGGGCTTTAAACCCGATGCCGACGTAGAAGGCGGACACACAGATGCTGAAGGCTACAAAGGTATCTTCGAACAAATGATGAAGGAATTCGGATTCAAATACGTTATCTCTACACTGCGTGAATCGTTCTCGGCTACTCACAACGGTTGGAAAGCTATGATTTACAACGGTAAGGAATTCTACGTATCAAAACGTTACGATATTGAACCGATTGTTGACCGTGTAGGTGGTGGCGACTCATTCTCGGGTGGTGTTATCCACGGTTTGATGACGAAACCTAACCAAGGCGAAGCGCTGGAATTTGCTGTAGCTGCTTCGGCTTTGAAACACACTATTAACGGTGACTTCAACCTGGTTTCTATCGAAGAGGTAGAAGCATTGGCAGGTGGTGATGCTTCGGGTCGTGTTCAAAGATAATATGTTTTAATAATTCACCACAGAGGACACAGAGGATTTGGCTGTTTTATCAACGATCTTTATGGCCTGTTAATGAAAATAATTCCTCTGTGCCCTCTGTGTCCTCTGTGGTGAAAAATAATATTCAATACAATGGCTAAGTTTACAAAAATACAAGTGCTTAATGCTATGAGCACAACCGGTATGGTACCGGTATTCTACCACAAAGATGTGGAAGTAGCAAAAAATGTAGTAAAGGCTTGTTACGAAGGTGGTGTACGTGCTTTTGAATTCACCAACCGTGGCGACTTCGCCCAGGAAGTATTTGCCGAACTGGTAAAATGGGCTGCTAAAGAATGTCCGGAATTGATTCTGGGTATCGGCTCCATCGTTGACCCGGCTACAGCTGCGCTGTATATCCAGTTGGGAGCCAACTTCATCGTGGGCCCGTTGTTCAACCCCGAAATAGCGAAGGTTTGTAACCGTCGTTTGATTCCTTACACTCCGGGTTGCGGTTCGGTTTCTGAAATCGGTTTCGCACAGGAAGTAGGTTGCGACCTCTGCAAGGTATTCCCTGCAGGTAACGTAGGTGG
>JAVBVL010000017.1:0-16647 GCA_031554285.1 Bacteroides sp. | reverse complement strand
GCCAGGTAATGAAAACCTTGCGCATCTACTTTTACAAACTCCATATCCGAAAGGATGGATTGATTCAGCATTTCTTCCGAAATAACCTCCTCTAACATCTGTTTGGTTATGTTACTGTCGTACAAACACTTCTTGCCTTCGTACACACAGATGTGCATTACATTGTCATAATATACATTGTCAAGGTTCAATCCTTCGTCGGAATACGTAGTACGTACCACCTTCATCTTGGAAGGATTGATATATACATAAGCGCGGTAACGGATTCCTTTGAAAGTAACCACACTATCCCTCTTAACAACCTCTGTATAAACCGGAATCACCTCAACAGATTTTTCAGAGAAAGCCGATATATCTTCCGGGTTCTCCGACCGATGCAGCTTGATAACATTATCGCCTACGGTACGAAACCAAAATATATGCTGACCTTGCCGCTCAATATGATAAGCTCCCAGTTCATTACCATGTAAGTAAATGGTATCTTTGCGGATGCTGAAACGAACCGGAGCCACCTGGGAATCTGAGTAATACAATGAATCACCATTTACCCGCATAAAAGGAGCATCGGTTTCATCATCCACCCAAATACCTTGCAACAAGGATTTGGCTTGCTCATTAGTTTCCTCAGAAGCAGCAGTTTCTTGTTTCTTGCCTCCACAAGCTGAGAGCAGGATTCCAAGCAATAAAACAGTTAAGATTCGATTCATTTGTCTATTTAAAACAATAACTATCTTTTGCCGATGCAAGAATAGGTAAACCCTTGTTCTTCCATTTCGGTCTTTTCGTATATATTACGACCATCTAACACCAAACTACGCTTCATTGTTTTCTTAATTACCGCCCAAGATGGCAAACGGAACTCTTTCCACTCAGTAACCAGCAGTAAAGCATCGGCATCCAATACGGCATCGTACATATCACGGGCATAATAAATCACATCGCCTATTCTGCGTTTGCTTTCTTCTGCAGCAGCCGGATCGTAGGCACGCACGGTACATCCTGCAGCCAACAGTTTCTCAATAAGTACCATAGAAGGAGCTTCACGCATATCATCGGTTTCGGGTTTGAAGGACAATCCCCAAAGGGCAATTGTTTTTCCTTTCAAGTCGCCATCGAAATGTTTCTGGAGTTTATTGAACAACACGCTCTTTTGCAACTCGTTCACCTCTTCAACAGCGCGCAACACACGTAAATCGTATCCGTTTTGTTGCCCGGTTTGAATCAAGGCCTTTACATCTTTCGGAAAACAAGAACCGCCATAACCAATACCTGGGTACAGGAACTTACGGCCGATACGTGAATCGGAACCAATACCGCTACGTACCATGTTTACATCGGCACCTACCAGTTCACACAGATTGGCTATGTCGTTCATAAAGCTGATACGGGTAGCCAGCATGGAGTTAGCTGCATATTTTGTCATCTCAGCCGAAGGAATATCCATAAAGATTACACGGAAGTTATTCAGCAGGAATGGTTTGTACAAGGTGGTCATCAGTTGTTTGGCACGATCGGACTCTACACCCACCACTACACGGTCGGGACTCATAAAGTCGCTGATGGCATTACCTTCTTTCAGGAACTCCGGGTTAGATGCCACATCGAACTCGATGGATACGCCTCTTTTATCTAATTCGTCCTGAATAGCCGCCCGTACTTTGGAAGCTGTTCCTACCGGTACGGTACTCTTGGTTACCACCAGTTTATACGCATTCATGTTGCGCCCAATGGTACGTGCCACTGCCAATACATAAGTTAAGTCGGCACTTCCATCTTCATCGGGAGGAGTACCCACGGCGCTGAATATCACTTCTGCCTCGTCCAAACAACTTTCCAAAGAAGTAGTAAACTTCAAGCGTCCGGCTTTCGAATTACGGAGCACCATCTCTTCTAATCCATTCTCATAAATAGGAATGCTTCCTTTCTCTAATGCTTCAATCTTGTCCTTATTGGTATCAACACAGGTTACATCCACACCAATTTCGGCAAAACAGGTTCCTGTAACAAGTCCCACATACCCGGTTCCTACAATGGCTACTTTCATTCTTGTTATTGTTTGAAGTTATTTATAGTAAGTTGCATCGGCAAAACCTTGCGCTTGCTTGTCTTTCTCTGATACCAGAATCTGCGATTCGGCAATGGGCCACTCAATACCTAAGGATTCATCGCTATACAAAATAGATGCTTCCGATTGAGGAGCATAGGCGTTATCTACCTTATAAGTAAAGATAGCCTCCTCACTCAAAACCAGGAATCCGTGTGCAAAGCCACGGGGGATAAAAAACTGGCGCTTATTTTCACTACTCAGAAGTACACCGACATGTTTTCCGAATGTGGGTGAAGACTGGCGAAGGTCGACCGCCACATCTAACACTTCTCCTTGTATAACGCGTACCAACTTGGCCTGGCTGCAATCTCCTTTTTGATAATGCAGCCCACGTAATACACCAAACGAGGATTTTGACTCGTTATCTTGAATAAAATCAACCCTTCCTACATGGGCCTCAAACTCTTCCTTTTTAAAAGATTCCATAAAATACCCACGGGCATCCGCGAAAACTTTGGGTTCAATTACCCACACTCCGTCAATCTCTGTTTGTATATAGTTCATCGTTCCATTATTTAACGTCACAAAAATAGGAAAAAAAAACGAGTTCATAACTTGTTAATAACAATTCTCAGCTTTTACTCTTGTTTTTCGCCCCAAAGTACTATTTTTGCACACATGATTGAATTGGCACAACATATTGAAGCACTTCTGCTGGAAAATGAATGCGTCATTGTCCCGGGGCTTGGAGGGTTCATTGCTCATCATACCACTTCTATGTGGGATGAGAAAGAAGCTATATTCACTGCTCCCATTCGCACCATTGGATTCAATCCGCAACTGCAACTCAATGACGGTATTTTGGTGCAATCGTACATGAATACCTACGAAACCAATTTCTCAGATGCATCTAAAAGATTACAGCGTGCTGTTGACCAATTATCAAAGACTCTTTACGAAGAAGGCAAAATAGAGTTGCCTAACATCGGCGAAATACGTTATACGATTCGTCAAACCTACGAATTCACCCCATTCCATCACAAACTTACTACTCCGCAGCTATATGGCTTCGACAGTTTCAGCATGCAAACTCTGGAAGAACTGGAAGATGCTTTGGAAAAGAGTCTGGAAACAGCCAACATTGCTGCAAGTGCCGAAAAGGCAGAAGAAAAGCGCATTGGTTATTCCTATTGGGTAAGTGCAGTGGCCATGATAGCCATCGTTGTTACCTGCTTCCTGATTTCGAGCCCTGTTGAAAATACATTTATAGAGAAAAACAACTATGCCAACTTGATGCCGGCAGAGTTCTTTGGCAGGATTGTGAATCAATCGGCTGTATCTGCTCCCCTGTTTTCGGCGCATTCATCGAGCAAGAAGATAATCAAGCCGGCTCCAAAGGAAACACATACACCCATTCAAGAAACCCCGCAACCCACAGTAGATAAACCCGCCGTTGTAGTTACCAAGCAACCGGAGGCAGAGAAGCCACAACCGGTTGTAGCAGTTACACCTACCCAAACTGTATCAACAGGTATTTACCACATTATTGTAGCCGGAGGCGTATCACGCGCCAATGCTACGAACTATGCAACCGAGCTTACCGGCCAGGGATATGCCCAGGCATGTGTACTGGAGTGCGGAGGAAAGAACCGGGTAAGCATCATGTCGTTTACTTCTGAAAGCGAAGCTAATCAAAAACTATTTAAGCTACGTGAAGAAGGCTTCAAAGATGCCTGGTTGTTCATAAACAAATAAAGCCCCGCCAATGAAACGTATTTTATGTCCTAAATGCGAAAATTACCTCTCTTTTGATGAAACCAAATACAGCGAAGGTCAATCGCTTGTTTTCGTGTGCGAACATTGCGGCAAACAATTCAGCATCCGCTTGGGAAAGAGCAAGATGAAAGCTACCCGCAAAGAGGAAGCGTTAAGCGAAGAAGCACAACAAAGTGAACTGGGTTGCATTGTGGTGGTAGAGAACGTATTTGGATTCAAGCAAATTATCCCTTTGCAGGAAGGCGACAATGTAATAGGCCGCCGTTGCGTGGGTACGGTTATTAATACTCCCATTGAAACCGGCGACATGAGTATGGACAGACGCCACTGCATACTCAATGTAAAGATAAATAAGCAAGGCAACGTAGTATACACCCTGCGTGATGCTCCCAGCCTCACGGGCACCTTCCTGATGAATGAGATTTTAGGCGACAAAGACCGCATCCGTATAGAAGACGGAGCCATTATTACCTTGGGGGCTACTACCCTTATACTTCGCGCTGCCGGCGAGGAAGCATGACACACCATCACATCTTTTACCTGCAACTACTGTGCGCATTGGAGTTTCTCGTAGGTGGAGCGCTCCTCTTGTACCGTTCGCCCGGCAACCGTGCCCGCCGCATGTTGGGCTGCCTGTTTCTGCTCAACAGCCTGAACATCTTCCTGCGCACCACCCTGGCTCCTGCCGGCACCTTTGAGCTGATTAAGAATAGCTTCTTCTCACCCGCCCTTATCTTTGTAACCACGTTTATTACCACCGTGATGATGCTCTATATCTTAGAGGTAATACGTCCCGGATGGATTAATTGGAAACGTAGCTTTTACATCTCCCTGCCCTGGTTGGGCGGCGGCGTACTGTACTTTGGGGTGTTGGCTATCAGCGGCGAGCCCGTACGGAAGCTTTCGGGTATGCCACAGCTGTGGGCACACATTGGCGAGTTCAATGTATGGTATCGCTTTGTGCTGTTGTTGATAGTAACGGGGTACCTCTTTGCCATTAATTGGTTTATGGCGCGGTACCGCACCTATTACGAAGCGTGGTGCGCCCGCAACTTTGCCAACCCGGAGTCGATGAGCCTTGCCTGGATGCAAAAGCTGGTATGGATCTTTATCCTTATTAACCTGATATACTACGGGGTGCTGTTCAAGGTGTGGGGACCGCTGTACGAGATGCACCAGGTATGCTTCATTGTATTCTTTGGTTGCTTTATTTACGGCGCCCTGATTCATAAGAACCCCTACCCGCAGCATCACTTTGCCCACACGCTGAACGATGCCGAAGCGGAAGCTGCCGAGGCAGCCCACACTCCCTCCCCGGGCGAAGATGCCTTCCTTGCCCACATGCCCCGGTATGTACAGCAGGTGCAGGAGTGGATGGAACACACAAAACCTTACCTGCGCAACAACTTCCAACTGATGGACGTTACCGAGGTGGTACCCCTGAACCGCTCCTACCTGTCGCGCATCTTTAACGAAGGCATGGGCGATAACTTCTCCCAGGTAGTGCAACGCTACCGCATTGAACAAGCCAAAGAGTTACTTCAAACAGAGTATGGAATAAGTATTGAAACCCTGGTGTGGAAGTGCGGGTTTAATACACGCTCTACCTTTTACCACGCATTCCTGAAATATACAGGTACTACGCCGCAACAGTACCGGGAACGTTTTTTTGAGTAACAGGAAGCCTCAAGCACCTATCTCACAAAAAGCCCCATTTCATCGAGATTTCACCTCTTTATCTTCACTAAAGCCCCGGAGTCCTAAATCGTAAAACGCCGGCTACATCTGTTTTTTATGAAGAAAAGTATTACAGTTTTACTTTTTCGGACAGCCTGTTATTTATATTTGCGCACATACAATCAAATTACTAACGAACAACACGGTACATCGTATGAAGAAAAGACAAATCTATTTAGCTCCCGCCATTGAGATAATGGAGGTAGAGCACGAAGGCGTAATGGCCAATAGCGGAAACTTAGAAGGTTACGGAAGCGGCAACAATGGCGACCCTATCCAAGTAGGCGGCATGCAAGCCCCGGGGTTCGACCTTGCCGAGTATGAGAACATCATCAACGATTTATTTACCACCATTAACGACTAACTGCCATGCGTACAACTACACTTACATACACGCTGCGCACCTTGCTCGTAGCAGCAGCCCTGCCGGCACTCCATGCCTGTACATCGACCGATTTTGCGACCGAAGCTCCCGATGAGGGCAGAAATACACCCGGCAAAGCAATGACTATTACCGCACGCCTTACGGGCGAGGATGCGGCGGGTACCCGCCTATCGCATACGTATAATGCAAACGGTAACACCATCACCCAGGGATGGGAGGTGAACGATTCCATTAAAATGTATAGAGGCGGGCAAGGTACCAAGTTCTATATAGAAGATAGCGACAACATACGTAACAACACCTCGGCTACCTTCACGGGAACCAAACCCACAGAAGAAAGCGGAAACTACAACATTTTATACCCCTGTATCAAAGCTGATAAGCACCAGGACGATGCCATCCTGAGTGTATTGGGGCAGGTGCAGAACAAAAACAATGGTGATATGGCTCACCTACATGGATACAGTTATTTAGTAGCTGCCGATGTAGCCGAAGCCAATTTAAACGACATTCAGTTTACACCAGCCGTGGCTGTGCTGCGCATTGAAGTACCTGCTTATATCCCGGTAGAGGACGAAGAAGGCCATGCCCTAAAGAGCCTCACCCTAAGTTTAGAGAAGAGTACCGATGATGGCAAAGACGAAGAAGACATTGTAGTGGTACAGAAAGCCTTTGGCAATAACCCTGTTCTGCATAGCTCGAAATACCTCACCATGACGTTTGAGGGATACGGTAAAGGTGAGGCTGTTATTGCTTACATGGCTGTACTGCCAAGTACGCTAACAGCAGGTGGAAAGCTCTACCTGTCGGCTACGTATACCGGGGGAACCGATACCAACAAAACAACAAAGCATTACTCTACCACGGTTGCTACCGAAGGAATAGGTGGCGTTATAACCTTTGACAAAGCATTGGTGTACAAACTAAAAAGTTCTAAATGGATTGCCGGAAACAATGCGGTAATTAAGTATACAGGTACAGTTACCGGCAACGATTTAACCACAGTTTTCAACGGAGCGGGAACCGAAGCCGCCCCCTACTTGATATCTACTGCCGGCGACTTGCAAAAACTTATCAATGATGTAAACGGCGGGAGAAGCTACAGCGGCGAGTACTTCAAGCTCACTAAAGATATACACATATCGGCTACTAACTGGACGCCGATAGGAGCTTTTGTTAACTATGAACATATACCTTTTAGCGGAACCTTTGACGGCTGCGGGCACACCATTAGCGGGAAAATGAACTGGGAATCGGGCTACTATTTTGGTTTCTTTGGCAGTGTTATCAATGGTACTATCAAGAACCTGCATGTATCGGCTGATGTAACAGTAGAAGAAGCATCAATACAGATAATTGTTACCGGCGGATTGGTTGGGTACATTGCGGGCACAAGGAATTCTGTAACTTTTTCGAATATTATCAACTGCACAATGTCGGGCAATATAACTACAGAAAATCTTAGTGGCAAAGTAAGCACCGGTGGCATTACAGGAAATAAGGACTATTTTTGCCATATCACTTCGTGTTGCAACTATGGAGCAATCTCGGCAAAAGGAACTTCTTGTGCAATTGGAGGCATAACGGCGAATATTGGGAATCCTAACAACGACAACGACAACCCTTCCGTTATATCCCATTGTACAAATTACGGTAAATTGTATGCCGAAAGCTCAACAGGGTTTGTTAATTTAGGAGGTATAGTAGGTAGCGCAAACGATAATATAAAAAATTGTCGCAATGAAGGAGCACTTTCAGCAACCTGTTCTTCTAATACAGATTCCGAGATTGGTGGTATCGTCGGTGTTTTTACTATGAGTGGCAGTATACACACATCACATAATGCATCTACTTCTATAAGAGTTACTAATGATGTTGCCATACCTAAAGGTCTGATATTAGGGAAAAAAGGTAGTGGAAAGATGTACCCCTGCTGCACAAGTGTACCCATCAACGGTATAAACCTTATAGGCAATGGTTCAATAACAACACCCGATACAGCTCATTAACCCAACCACTGCAACACTAACAAAAACACTCCTCTTACGCCTCCCACCCTTGCACCCGCAAGCAAAAGAGACATAAGAGGAGTGTTGCATAAAGCAAACCCCACCCAAACCATCATCCGGTTATAATTCGGCAGGCAGTGTGTACCCAATGGAGCACGGTTTATTTAACCATCTTGAATTTCGCCATCTTTCTCGCGGCACACTTCTCAGTTAATTCTTCAATAACCTGAGTGGCGCACTGTTTAGAAAGCCCTATCTCGGTGGCTACCGCCATTACATCGGCAAGGGTAGGTTCTCCTTTACCGTTAATAGTGGTAGTGTGGTAGCCATTAAAACCACGGCTTGGCAAAAGGTCGTAAGCAGGCGAGAGTTTCCAGCCACCCTCCACCCACTGGAAGGAGAAGTTCTTGGCATGGTCGTCCCGGTTAGAGATAAGCACATTGAACACCAGCCGGCGAAACATCTCAGTGACCTGTTCCATATCCCTGGTAAGGTTCAGCGTGAGTTTCAAGAGCAAAGAGTAGTCAATAGCGGGTATGCGGTAATTGGCATGGAGTAGTCCTGCCGCACTCAGGGTATGAATCTTACCCCGGGGAGTTCTGTCGAATCGTTCCGTGCCAAAGTAGCACCCGTTAAACAAGCGGGTTGTTGCCATCCGGATGCCACACTCCCGGGCAAGTATCGAGTAGTTGTATTCTGTTTCGCCCACACAAACGGGGTCGTTGGTTGCCTTAAATTTCACCAACCACTCTACACCATCTATCTTGGCAAACACTTTGGGGCGGGCTCCGCCGGACGAACCGCCATAGGAGTACAGCAAGTCTACCGCACCCGTGCTTTCTTTACTTTCAAGTATCTTTTCTGCCTCTTGAGCCAGGTGGTCAAAGTCGAGGAACTCGCCGGAGGCTGTAACGCTTTTGTCGGGTCTATACTCCAGTGCGCCACGCCCGGTAGAGCCAATGAGCGACAGGCGTTGTAAAACGGTAAGTTTGTACGGGTCTACCCCCTTTTCTTGCAAATAGCGGTCGAGCAACAGGTTTCCCCAACCATCGGGCAAACTATCATCGAATACACCAAAATTTCCGGCAAACGGGTCGCGCCCGGCTATCATCAGTCCCGGCTTCAACGGCAAGTAGAAGGGAGAGAGGGAGAATCCGCCCTGTATCCAATCGGCATCGTATTCAAAGCCACACAAACCTTCGGGGGTGAGCGCCATTCGTCCTACGCGTTTGTTGGATATAAAAACCTCTAAGATGGATGCGTTACTCATTCCGGCTACCTCGCTTTCTTTGCTTTGAGGGGTCTGTATGTAACAGTTCGTCCATACTTTGGTACGTTTTCCCACCGAACAGAGACTCGAACTCATCCGTCATATCCAGTGCAAAAGCAAGCATTACCAATGAGCGCAGGGATATTTCCCCCAGTGATTCAAAACGCCGGTAAGAGGGAAACGAAACCGCTGCCTTAGCGGCTAACGCCTTTTGAGTCCATCCTTTCTCCAACCGCCTCTGCTTTACACGTTGGGCAATACCCGCCATCAAGAGGTCGGGCGTTTTGCCTATAAGCGATAATATATTATCATTTACACCACTTTTCATACACTTAAAGCTATTATATGAGCATTTACAAAGTTAATGAAAGTTTTGTAATTATCAAATCAACAGAGGGATAATCTACACATATTCTCAGGAAACAGCGACATTTCATCAGATAAAACCGCCAGTTTATCGGCTAAGCTGTGGGTTTCAAGGGCTAAACTACGGGTTTCAAGGGCAATACCAAAAGTTTCTGCAAGTGAAACTTTTAGTTTCATGTACTTGGAACCAAAAGTTTCCGGGCATGAAACCAAAAGTTTCTGCTAATGAAACTCTTTTATTGGTGCCATTATTGATTGGTATGAGTGGTGACTAATAAACGTCAAAATGGCGAATCAGCCTGAAAATGGCGAATCAATGGCGAATCAAAAAGGGATTCGCCATTGATTATCTATCTATTAGCCAGCAAGATAAGTCGCAAAAGATGGCGAATGGCGAATCAATTTGCGTTTTAAGCTCATGGAGGATGCGTTTAATGTTGCGAGACTACAGGATGCTCTTTACTGTTGCCAACATGCCATTTGCCTGGATAGCATCCAAGTTAGCCTTCACAGCAGCAGTCAAACCCGGAATTGCATTAAGGTCTTCGTTCCAGATAAACTCAGCAGCCAAAACACCTTCGGCAACCTTTTGGGTATCGCCTGTAGCCCACAGCTGTTTCAGCAAGTCCATGATCTCGGCGGCATCGTTGGGCACAATCTCGGCACCATCGGCACGCTTGCCACCCTTATAGTAGGTGATGATAGCAGCCAAGCCCAAAACCAATCCCTTAGGCAGTTCGCCTTTGCGTTCCAGGTACACTTTCAAGCCGGGAAGGTCGCGGGTTTCGAATTTCGGGAAGGAGTTCAGCATGATGCTTGTAACGGCATGGTCAACGAACGGGTTGTTGAAACGCTCCAATACGTCCTGAGCAAATTGCTTCAGTTCGTCCTTCGGCAAGTTCAGCGTTTCCATCAACTCATCGAACATCACCTTGTCGATGTACTTACCTACCACTTCATGTTCGCAAGCTTCGCGTACAATATTAAGACCCGACAGGTAAGCTACCGGCGACAGTACCGTGTGCGGACCGTTGAGCAAGGTAACCTTACGTTCGTGGTACGGAGCTTCCGAGGGAACAAACAATACATTCAAGCCGGCCTTATCGGCGGGGAATTCTTTAGCCACTTCCTGCGGAGCTTCAATAACCCACAAGTGGAAGATTTCGGCCTGTACCACCAAGTTATCATCGTATTGCAATTGTTCTTTGATGGCAGCGATGTCTTTGCGGGGGAATCCGGGAACGATACGGTCTACCAAGGTAGCGTACACGCCACACGCCTCTTCAAACCAAGTTTTGAACTCAGCACCCAGGTTCCACAGGTCGATGTATTGGTAGATGGTTTCTTTCAGTTTGTGACCATTCAAGAAGATAAGTTCGCACGGGAAGATAATCAAACCCTTGCTCTTGTCGCCGTTGAATGTTTTGTAACGGTGGTACAACAGCTGAGTGAGCTTACCCGGATACGATGAAGCGGGAGCATCATCCAACTTGCACGCAGGGTCAAAAGTAATACCAGCCTCTGTAGTGTTCGAGATAACGAATCTCATCTCCGGATTCTCTGCCAATGCCATGAACTCGGCATTCTGTGTGTAAGGGTTCAGTGAACGACTAATTACGTCGATCATCGTCAGGCTGTTTACCACTTCGCCCTTATCTAACCCTTGCAGGTTCAGGTGATACAGGTTATCTTGTGCATTCAGCATGTCAATCATACCTTTATCAATGGGTTGTACCACAACTACATTGCTGTTAAAGTCGGCCTTTTCGTTCATGTTATAGATAATCCAATCTACAAATGCGCGCAAGAAGTTACCTTCGCCAAACTGAATGATGCGTTCCGGACGCAATGCCTTTTGAGCCGTTTCTTTGTTTAATGCTTTCATACGAATTTTATTAATAGTGTTATAGATGATAATTATTCAAATTCAAAATAGAAGTCGATATTTTCCTTATTCAGGATGTCGATAGGCATGTATTTTACCGATTCCACCGGGCGTTTAAACACCACATGGTCGCACAGGCGCTTCATGGCGTAGTAACTTTGCAATACGGGGCGCTGCCCAATCAGGTAACTTACCTCGCCCGACTTCAGGAAGCGAACATTCTCCGGCAGCAAGTCGTACCCGATTAATCCGTCCATTTTGCGGCCGGCTTCCTGCAAATACTTAGCCACCTGATATACCCGTGAGTTAAACACGGCACCCAGTACCGCCTGCGGATGCTCTTTGAAGAAGGCATCTAAAACAGCCTTGTTCTCTTCCGGATTTGCTTTATCCAGGATAACATCGTGGATAACCAGCTTATCTTGTTCCTCGGCAATGTACTGCATGAAGCCTTCCAGGCGTCGTTGCATCTGAATCTGCGAGGGGTTGCTCTTGGTTTGGTTCAGGAACAGCACTAACTCCTGCCCTTTCACGTACGTACGCATCAATATCTTGGCGGCAATGTATCCGCTCTGGAAAGAGTTCTGCCCGATGTACATCAAGGCATTGCTTTGGCCTATGTTAAAGTCGATAAATAGATAAGGAACCTGCTTTTGGTCCAGAGTACGCAGCAATACCAGTGTTTCTTCGCGAAAGTTCGGGGCAATCATCACCGCATCTGTGCTTACCTCTTCGGCTTGCTTGCAGGCTTGTTGAAACGAATCTTTATCTCCATGTTTATAAAAGAGATAGTTTACACTTACATTAAACGGAGTAAGTTCGCGTTGTGCCCGCTCAAGGCCCAATACGATGGAATGCCAATAATCGTGTTCTGCATAAAAGGGCACCACGCACGAGAATGTGTACTTTTTCTTCGACGCCAATCCAATGGCAAATACATTGGGCTGATAGTTAATTTCATCAAGCACCTTCTGCACTTTCTCTTTGCTGCTCAGAGAAACATCGCCCCGGTTATGCAACACGCGGTCAACCGTTCCGGCAGAAACGCCTGCCATACGAGCGATATCTTTAATGGTATAGTTTTGGTTTTCCATAGCACTTAATGCTAAAAATTATATAAATATTTGCCGCAAATATACAAATTATTTTGTTATTCCAAGGAACTTTTCTACTTTTGTGTTCGATAACGGTTAATAAAATAAAAATGAATAATGCAGCTTATCTGCTTTATTATCACAATTTTATATCTTTAAATTATCAAAAGTAATAATCATATACATTTAAAACTTACCAGTCATGAAGAACTTTATGGATGAAAATTTTCTGCTGCAGACAGAAACTGCACAGAAATTGTACCACGAACATGCAGTAAAAATGCCGATTATCGACTATCATTGCCACTTGATTCCGCAAATGGTAGCTGATGATCATAAATTTAAATCACTGACCGAGATTTGGTTGGGCGGCGACCATTACAAGTGGCGTGCCATGCGTACCAATGGCGTAGACGAACGTTTCTGTACCGGTAAGGATACAACCGATTGGGAAAAGTTTGAAAAATGGGCGGAAACAGTCCCTTATACCTTCCGCAACCCGTTGTACCACTGGACACACCTGGAGCTGAAAACAGCTTTCGGTATCGACAAAATTTTGAATCCGAGCACCGCCCGTGAAATTTACGACGAGTGTAACGAGAAACTGGCTTTGCCCGAATACTCAGCTCGTGGCATGATGCGTCGTTACAACGTAGAAGCCGTTTGTACTACCGACGACCCCATCGACTCATTGGAATACCACATTAAAACACGCGAAAGCGGTTTTGAAATCAAGATGCTTCCCACCTGGCGTCCCGACAAGGCTATGGCTGTAGAAGTTCCGGCTGAGTTCCGCGCTTACATGGAGAAGCTGTCAGAAGTGAGCGGTGTAACCATCTCTACTTTCGATGATGTGGTGGCTGCTTTGCGCAAACGTCACGATTTCTTTGCCGAACAAGGATGTAAATTGTCCGACCACGGTATTGAAGAGTTCTATGCAGAAGACTACACTGATGCTGAAATCAAAGCTATTTTCAACAAGGTATACGGTGGAACTGCTTTAAGCAAGGAAGAAATTCTGAAATTCAAATCGGCCATGATGGTTATCTTCGGTGAAATGGATTGGGAAAAGGGCTGGACACAACAGTTCCACTACGGTGCCATCCGTAACAACAACAGCAAGATGTTCAAACTGTTGGGTGCTGATACCGGCTTCGATTCTATTGGTGAATTCACTACCGCGAAAGCCATGTCTAAATACTTAGACCGTTTGAATTCTAACGGCAAACTCACCAAGACTATCCTTTACAACCTGAATCCGTGTGCCAACGAAGTAATTGCTACCATGTTGGGTAACTTCCAGGATGGTTCTGTGGCAGGTAAGATTCAGTTCGGTTCAGGCTGGTGGTTCCTCGATCAAAAAGATGGTATGGAAAAACAGATGAACGCCCTCTCAGTGCTTGGCTTGCTGAGTCGTTTCGTAGGTATGCTTACCGATTCACGCTCCTTCCTGTCGTATCCGCGTCATGAGTACTTCCGCCGTACGTTGTGTAACCTGGTGGGCCGTGATGTAGAAAATGGTGAAATTCCTGCTTCGGAAATGGAACGCGTTAACCAGATGATTGAAGATATCTGTTACAACAACGCTAAGAAATTCTTCCAGTTCTAAGAGAACCCATTTATTATGTAATAAAAATGCCGTCCGGGATATCGGGCGGCATTTTTGTTGTATCTAAAACCAGCGTCTCTTTTTGGCAGGCTTATCCTCCTCCTCCCTGTATATATCAGAGAAGCTCAGGTTTTCTTTTATCATCCGGTACATTATCCCCCAATCGGGCAAGCCGCCCAGGTTACGGTCGTCAATAAACAGGTCTGCTTTTACCTTACGTGAGAAGTTGGAAACCTTTTCTGTTTCTTCCGGAAAGTCCCTATTCACCGCATAAAATTCCAGTCCGCGTTCCTTGCACCACTGTACAGCTTCTTCTAACAAAGCACCTTCACGTACCGTCCATAATATCAGGCGATGTTTCTCTTGCTGCAATAGCTTTAACGTATCTACAGCAAACGGAATTTCCTCTCCTATTTTCGGATAACGGTGTTGTACGATTGTTCCGTCAAAATCAACAGCTATAATCATTTCTTCTTTTTTTAAATTATACCGGTGGTAAACTTACACATTTATTATCAAAAGCAAACGCTTTCATCGACAAAAAAGCAAACACATGTCCGTAATTCTCCTTCTTTTATGTATATTTGTCGGCAATTTACTGCCGGACACCCCTTCCGGCAGGGCGATATATAGAACAACTAAAGAATGAAAGTACGATTTATAAGCCTGGCCAGCGGAAGCAGCGGCAACTGTTACTACTTAGGCACGGACACTTACGGCATACTGATAGATGCAGGCATTGGCATCAGAACCATCAAAAAAGCACTGAAAGAGTTCCATATTCCAATGGAATCCATACGCGGCGTATTTATTACGCACGACCATGCCGACCACATTAAAGCCGTAGGTCACCTTGGCGAAAAGTTGCATATTCCCATTTACACTACCACCCAGATTCATGAGGGAATCAACAAAAGCTACTGCATGACGGAAAAGCTGCACACTTCTGTGCGGTATCTTGAGAAAGAACAACCCATGACACTGGAAGATTTCCGTATCGAATCGTTTGAAGTGCCACATGATGGTACCGACAATGTGGGCTACTGCATCGAAATAGACGGCAAAGTATTCTCTTTCCTCACCGACTTGGGTGAGATTACCGACACCGCCGCCAAATTTATCTGCAAAGCCAACTACCTGATACTGGAAGCCAATTATGACGAAGAAATGTTGCGAATGGGTTCCTATCCTCAATACCTCAAAGAACGTATAGTTAGCCGCACCGGTCATTTAAGCAACACAGTCACTGCCGATTTTCTGGCCGAAAACATCAACGAACATCTGCGTTATATCTGGCTATGTCACTTAAGCAAGGACAACAACCACCCGGAACTGGCATACAAAACAGTAGAATGGAAATTAAGGAGCAAAGGCGTAATACCCGGTAAAGACGTTCAACTGCTTGCTTTAAAGCGTAATACGCCTTCGGAGCTGTACGAGTTCTGATAAAAGCTCACTCGCATTTGTAAAAAAGCAGTTTTTTTCTTTGGCTGATAAAATAAAAAAGCCTACTTTTGCAACCGCAAATAAGCAATAAGCACTCTTAGCTCAGCTGGTAGAGCAATTGACTCTTAATCAATGGGTCCAGGGTTCGAGTCCCTGAGGGTGTACAAAGGGGGATGTCAGTACGACTCCCCCTTTTTCTTTATTTATTGATTTCTCGTAACCATTTCTCCAATTCGCCAGTCCATTCACGTTTGTAAGTAAAATTATCGTCATAACCCCAGCCATGTCCTCCGGAAGGATAGATATGCAATGCTGCATTTACGCCGTGGGCATGCAAGGCTTGAAAATAAAGGATACTGTTGTCGCACGAGACGGTCCGATCGTCGGCTGAACAGAGCAGAAATGCCGGTGGGGTCTGTTCGTTGACTTGTTTGATATTGGTATAATAGTCAATTCGTTCTTGCGAGGCATCCTCACCTAACATGATCTTCGCTATGCGAGGATTCATTGTAGTAAAAGCATAAAAGAGTATTTGAAAGTCCGGTCGATCTGCTTCAGAAGTGAAATGGGTAGCTGCTGCTGATGCCAGATTACCCCCAGCAGATGATCCCATAATGCCCACCTTATGTGGGTTAATATTCCACTCTTCGGCATGTTGGCGCATAATTTTGATAGTTTGCAGAGCGTCACTGAGAGGAACCTCAATCTTGCCGTTCGGCATACGATATTTCAATACAGCGTAAGTTATACCTTGATTGTTGAACCAAGATGCCATATCATGGCCTTCGTGATTCATAGCCAGGCGAATATACCCACCTCCCGGGCAAGCAATAATGGCGATGCCATTACTACTTTTTGCCGGATAGACGGTTAGAGTTGGATGAGTAATATTGGCCACACGCCCATTCTCCAAAATTTGTTCCGGGCCGGTTAGGCCACTTTCATTCGGAGCGCCATCGGGCCAAAGATCCAGTACGATTGGCTTTGTTTGAGCCATTGCTGAAATAAAAGCAGTAGCTATTA